>NZ_JASCOM010000002.1:0-128764 GCF_029959925.1 Pseudomonas sp. PS02303 | reverse complement strand
GGCAAGCCTCGCTCCTGCAGGGTTTGTGTCGAGCCACAAATTCAGCGATAACCACAAAACCTGTGGGAGCGAGGCTTGCCCGCGAAATCCGCGACGCGGTTCATCGATGTGGACGCGATTATGCCTACCGCGTATGCGCCGCCGCCAACAGCTCTTTGGTGTACGGATGCTGCGGCGAATCGAATACGTCGTGGCTGGCACCGCTTTCCACCACTTTGCCGTCCTTGATCACGATCATGTCGTGGGCGAGGGCACGTACCACCGCCAGATCATGACTGATGAACAGGTAGGTCAGGCCGTGTTTTTCCTGAAGTTGGCGGAGCAGGGCGACCACTTGTTTCTGCACGGTGCGATCCAGTGCCGAGGTCGGTTCATCGAGCAGAATCAGCGCCGGTTTCAGCACCAGCGCCCGGGCAATGGCGATGCGCTGACGCTGGCCACCGGAGAACTCGTGGGGATAGCGATCACGGCTTTGCGGGTCGAGGCCGACTTCTTCCAGTGCACGAATCACTTCGGCTTTGCATTCATCAGCGGTCAATTGGCTATGCACTTCAAGCCCTTCGCTGATGATCTGTGCCACAGACATGCGTGGACTGAGGCTGCCGAAGGGGTCCTGGAACACCACCTGCATCTTCTTGCGCCATGGCCGCAACTGCTTTTGCGTCAGACCGTCCAGTGCCTCGCCCTGAAAGCGAATGCTGCCTTCGGAATCGAGCAAACGCAGAATCGCCTGGCCCAGGGTTGATTTGCCCGAACCGGACTCGCCCACGATGCCCAGGGTCTTGCCACGCTGAATGTTGAGGCTGATGCCGTCCACCGCGTTCAGATACGTCTTGCGCTGGAACAAGCCGCCACCGAGGGCAAACTGCACGCGCAGGTTGTCCACTTCCAGAACGTTCTCGCGCTCGTCCCGGGGCAGGGCTTCGCCTTCCGGTTCGGCGTTCAGCAGCACGCAACTGTAGGGATGTTTCGGTTCGGTGAAGATCGTTTCGCAGGTGGCCTCTTCGACGATTTCCCCGGCCTTCATCACGCACACACGCTGAGCGATGCTGCGCACCAGATTGAGGTCGTGGCTGATCAACAGCAGCGACATGCCGAGACGCTGTTGCAGGGACTTGAGCAGAATCAGAATCTTGCGCTGCACTGTCACGTCCAGCGCCGTGGTGGGTTCGTCGGCGATCAGCAACTGCGGCTCGCACGCCAGGGCCATGGCGATCATCACCCGTTGCCGCTGGCCACCGGACAGCTGATGGGGATAGGCCTTGAGCCGCTCTTTGGGTTTCTGGATGCCGACCAGTTGCAGCAACTCCAGAATCCGCGCTTGCGCCGCGCTGCCCGTCAGTCCCTTGTGCACCAGCAGGGTTTCGCCGATCTGCTTTTCGATGCTGTGCAACGGGTTGAGCGAGGTCATCGGTTCCTGGAAGATCATCGCGATCCGGTTGCCGCGAAGTTCACGCAACACCTGGGGCGGGGCACCGAGCAACTCCTTGCCGCGATAGCGAATGCTGCCCGTGGTCCGGGTGCCGGTCTCGGGCAGCAGTTGCAAGATCGAGTGGGCGGTCACCGATTTGCCGGAGCCCGATTCGCCGACCAATGCCAGGCATTCGCCGGGATGGATGTCCAGGCACAGATTGCGCACCACCGTCTGGCCATTGAAGGCCACGCTGAGGTCACGGATTTCGATCAGGTTGGTACTCATATCTACAGTCCGCGTCAGGATCGGGGATCAAAGGCATCGCGCAACGCCTCGCCGATAAACACCAATAAGGAAAGAATCAGCGCCAGGGTGAAAAACGCCGTCAGCCCCAGCCACGGCGCTTGCAGGTTCTGCTTGCCTTGCCCGATCAGCTCGCCCAGCGATGCGCTGCCGGCCGGCATGCCGAAGCCGAGAAAATCCAGGGCCGTGAGGGTGGAGATGGCGCCGGTGAGAATGAACGGCAGGTAGCTCAAGGTCGCGTTCATGGCGTTGGGCAGGATATGCCGGACAATCACTTTTCGATCCGTGAGGCCCAGCGCCCGGGCGGCTTTGACGTATTCCAGATTGCGCCCGCGCAGGAACTCGGCGCGCACCACGTCGACCAGCGCCAGCCAGGAAAACAGCGCCATGATCCCCAGCAGCCACCAGAAATTCGGTTCGACGAACCCAGACAGAATGATCAGCAAGTACAGCACCGGCAGACCGGACCAGACCTCCAGCAAGCGTTGACCCAGCAGGTCGACCCAGCCGCCGTAATAGCCTTGTAAAGCGCCGGCGGCGATGCCGATCAAGGCACTGACGAAGGTCAGCATCAACGCAAACAGGATCGACACCCGTGCGCCGAAAATCACCCGGGCCATGACGTCCCGGGACTGGTCGTCGGTGCCCAGCCAGTTGACGCTGGAGGGCGGGCTCGGCGCCGGTGTATTGAGTTCATAGTTGGGCGTGTCATCGCTGAACGGGATCGGCGGGAACAGCATCCAGCCGCCGTCCTTGTGAATCAGCTTTTGCACGTAGTCGCTGCGATAGTCAGCCTGGAACGGCAGTTGCCCGCCGAACTCCTGCTCGGTGTGGCGCTTGAATACCGGGAAGTACCACTGGCCCTGATAACTGACCACCAGCGGTTTGTCGTTGGCGATCAACTCACCGCCCAAGGTCAGCAGAAACAGGCCAATGAACAGCCACAGTGACCACCAGCCCCGACGGTTTTTCTTGAAGCGTTCAAAGCGGCGACGGCCTAACGGCGAGAGCTTGAACATCAGGCGTTCCTCGCGGCGAAGTCGATACGCGGGTCGACCAGGGTGTAGCAGAGGTCGCCGATCAGTTTTATCAAAAGCCCGAACAGCGTGAAGATAAACAGCGAGCCGAACACCACCGGATAGTCCCGCGACACGGCAGCCTCATAGCTCATGCGCCCCAGGCCATCGAGGGAGAAAATCACTTCGATCAGCAGCGACCCGGCGAAGAACACGCTGATGAACGCCTGGGGAATCCCCGACACCACCAGCAACATCGCATTGCGGAACACATGGCCGTACAGCACGCGTCGTTCGCTCAAGCCTTTGGCCCGTGCGGTGACCACGTACTGGCGCGTGATTTCATTGAGGAACGAGTTCTTGGTGAGGATCGTCAGCGTGGCGAAACCGCCGATCACCAACGCCGTCACCGGCAGCACCAGGTGCCAGAAATAGTCAGCGATCTTGCCCACGGTCGACAGCGATTCGAAGTTGTCCGACACCAGTCCGCGCACCGGGAACCAGTTCAGCGAGGTGCCACCGGCGAAGACCACGATCAGGAACATCGCGAACAGGAACGCCGGCATCGCGTAACCGATGATGATTGCCGTGCTGCTCCAGATGTCGAAATGGCTGCCATGATGCACGGCCTTGCGGATGCCCAGCGGGATCGACACCAGGTACGTGATCAGCGTCGCCCATAGCCCGAGGGAAATGGTCACCGGCATTTTTTCCAGGATCAGGTCGGTGACGGTGGCGCCGCGGAAGAAGCTCTTGCCAAAGTCCAGGCGCGCGTAGCTGGTGAGCATCAGCCACAGGCGTTCGTGTGCGGGTTTGTCGAAGCCGTACTGCTTTTCGATGTCCTTGATCAATTGCGGGTCGAGACCGCGACTGGCCCGGGAGGTGCCGGACATGGTCTCCCCGGAGCCGCCGCCGACACTGGCGCCACCGATGCCTTGCAAGTGCGCGATGGCCTGCTCCACCGGACCGCCCGGTGCAGCCTGGACGATGACGAAGTTGACCAGAAGAATGATCACCAGCGTCGGGATGATCAGCAGCAGACGCCGCAGTATGTAAGCCCACATCAATGCGGCCCTCCGGGTGTGCCACGGCGGATTTTTTCCGCCGTCATCTGCTGGTTGGTCAGCGGCGTGGTGCTCACTTCCCACCAGCTTTCGATGGCTTCGTCATTACTGGCCTGCTCGTTGGGCATGCCGAACCGGTTCCACCACACCGTTGAAGTGCCCGGCGGGTAATAGTTGGGAATCCAGTAGTAGTTCCATTGCAGCACCCGGTCCAGTGCGTGGGCGTAACGCAGCATTTCGGGCTGGGTGTTGGCGCGGACCAGGCCGTTGATCAGGGTGTCGACCGCCGGGTTCTTCAGCACCATGTAGTTGTTGGCGCCGGGGTCGTTGGCCGAGACCGAGCCGAAGTAGTTGAACAGCTCGCCACCCGGTGAAGTGGTGACCGGGTAGCCGGTGACGATCATGTCGTAATCGCGGCTCATCAGGCGATTCACATACTGGGACGCGTCGATGCGGCGGATGTTCAGGTCGATGCCGATCTGTTTCAAGGTGCGCTTGTATGGCAGGAGCAATCGGTCCATGCCGTTTTGGCTGACCAGAAAAGTGAAACTCAGCGGCGTGCCCTCGGCGTTGACCAGTTGGTCGCCGTCGGGTTTCCAGCCGGCCTGCTCGAGCAAGTCCAGCGCTTGCAATTGTTTGTCGCGAATCAGACCGCTGCCATCGGTTTTCGGCGCTTCGAAGACCTGGGTGAAGACTTCGTCGGGAATCTGCCCACGCAGCGGTTCGAGAATGGCCAGCTCTCCGGCGTCCGGCAGTTTGCGGGCGGCGAGGTCGGTGTTGGAAAAGAAGCTTTGCTGGCGGATGTACAGGTCGCGCATCATCTGCCGATTGCTCCACTCGAAATCCCAGAGCATGGCCAGGGCCTGGCGCACTCGGCGGTCCTGGAATATCGGTTTTTGCAGGTTGAAGACAAAACCCTGGGCCGATTGCGGAGCTTCTGTGGCCAGATGTGCTTTTTGCAGGCGACCGTCGCTCAGGGCCGGGCTTTCGTAGCCGATGGAGTAACCGGTCGCGGAGAATTCGCGGTTGTAGTCATAGGCGCCGCCACGCAGGACCTGGCGGGCGACGTCGGTATCGCCGAAGTACTCGATGCTGAAATGATCGAAGTTGTAGAGGCCGCGGCTGACCGGCAAATCCTTGCCCCACCAGGTGGCATTGCGCTCGAAGGTAATGCTGCGGCCGGAGTCGACCTTGCCCACCTTATAAGGGCCGCTGCCCAATGGCGCCTCATAACCACCGCCATTGGCGAAGTCACGGGTCTTCCACCAGTGTTCGGGAAATACCGGCAACGTGGCGATGTCGAGGGGCAGGGTACGGTTTTCGTTGCTTTTGAAGTCGAACCGGACCGTTAGCGGCGCTTCGACTTCGACGCCTTTGACGTCGGCGAACTGGGTGCGATAGCGCAGGCTGCCCTGGGTCATCAGCAGGTCGAAGGTGTAGCGCACGTCCTGGGCGGTGATCGGTGTGCCGTCGGCGAAACGCGCCTTCGGATTCAAATAGAAGCGCAGCGACATACCGTCGTCGGAGCGCTCCATTTTCTGTGCCACCAGACCGTACACGGTATAGGGTTCGTCCAGCGAACGCTGGGCCAGGGGCGAGTAGAGCAAGCCGTCGATCTGCGTGACGCCAATGCCTTTGTCGATGTACGGCAATATATGGTCGAAATGCCCGATCTCGATGGCCGAGCGACGCATCGTGCCGCCCTTGGGGGCTTGCGGGTTGGCGTAGGCGAAATGACTGAAGCCGGCGGGGTACTTCGCCGGTTCGCCGTACACGGTCAACGCATGTTGCGGTGCAGCATTCACACCGACGGCACTCAACAGCAGGGCCATGGCAGTGAACAACAAAGTGGGGAAAGCCAGTCGCATTGTCAGCCTTAGAGCCGGGTGGTCGATAACCGCAATTTGTACGCTAGCGGCGCGTCCCTCGCCAGCCGTATTACGTATCCGAAACACAACGGCCCGCCAAAAGGCGGGCCGCTGTGCAGAATATCAGAGTGCTGATCAGTCCTGACGGCTGGTCACTTCCAGCAGGTGGTAACCGAACTGGGTCTTGACCGGGCCTTGCACCACGTTGATAGGTGCGCTGAAGACGACGGTGTCGAACTCCTTGACCATCTGTCCTGGACCGAACGAGCCGAGGTCGCCGCCCTGGCGGCTGGATGGGCAAGTGGAGTTGGCTTTGGCAACTTCGGCGAAATCAGCGCCGCCTTCGATCTGGGCCTTGAGTTCGTTGCACTTGTCTTCCGAGCTAACCAGGATGTGACGGGCAGTGGCTTTAGCCATGGAAAATTCTCCTTTCAATGTTCAGTAAAGTGCGGAGCCTACCGGATTCAGTGGCCTATTTCTCGACAAAGTTCCGGACAGATTATAGGCCGGCATTTCTCAGGCGCTCGGCATGCTGCACATACAAGGCAATCGGATCGATGCCCTTGCGCAGCGGGCCGGCGGTTTGACAGAGGCTGTCGAGATGATCCAGCGGATAGTCGGAACGGATGACTTTGCCTAAATGGGAGCTGTAGCGGCCCACCATGCCGTCATTTTGCTCTGCCTCGGTGGTGAAGTAGCGAGAGAAGGCCTGGAGGAAACCGTGCAGCGGACTGACCGCCCCCAGCCCTTTATCGAGAAGGTCACCCTGCAATGTGCCGCTCCAGGAGTAATAACGCACGCCGTTCACCAGTTCGCGCCCCTTGCCGCCCCAGGTTTTCGGCAGTCCTTGCGGGTATTTGTCGTTGAACGCGCCCACACCTTCGGTGGTCAAGGCGTTGAGCGCGGCGATGGCGTTCTGCGGCAAACGCTGATGACCGCTGAGCAACGACAGAAAATCAGCAAACAGCGTGGCAACCGTGGCCGCGACGTGTTCCGGCAGGCGTCCCGGTGTGAGGGCCTTGCGCAGGAAATCGGCCAGTTCCGAGCCGTGGTTCGGGCCGCTGACCGAAGTCACCGACGCGACGATCTCCGGCGCGATGGCGGCGGCGTAACGTGCTGCGAGGGCACCCTGACTGTGACCGATCAGGTTGACCTGGTGGGCGCCGGTTCCTTCCAGCACCCGTTCGATCTGTGCCAACAGTTGGTCACCGCGCACTTCGTTGCTTTGGGTAGCCGAGAGGTGGGGGATGAACACTCTTGCACCGGCACTTCTGAGGGCCTGCTTGACGTCATGGAAGAGTTCGACTTTGCCAATGCGATCAAACCCGAAGAGGCCGTGGATCAACAGGATTGGATACTGAGTAGTTGCATTCCGTAGCATGTTCATTCCTTTTTCGCGATGGTTCAGAGAGGTGAATATGGGCTCACTCTAAAGCACACCAGCGGCTCGGCGATGTATGAGGAATCCGCTGTAAGTTGATGAAAAAGGTATAGAAAACGTAGGAAAGTTCGAAAGAGCCTGAGGTCCCGTTCGGAATATTTGGACATCTTTTTGTCGTTCGCCGAGCGCATCAATGCAACGGCCTACTGTGTCAACGCCGTTTACCTGTCAACCGATTCGCTTTTCAGACGCCCAGCCCTCGAATCGAGGGCTGGAGGGTCGGCGGTGGTTATGCCGGTCGCTGAACGCAGTTCTGTGCACGCAGCCGGTCGACGGCCTGTCGCAACAGGTGTTCCGTTCCGGTCCAGCCGAGGCAGCCATCAGTCACCGATACGCCGTAGCGCAGCGATGGGCTCAAGGGCTGGCAGCCTTCGAACAAATGGCTCTCGATCATCATGCCGATCAGCGATCGATCGCCTTGCAGGCGTTGCTCAAGCACATCGTTGAATACGGCGGGCTGACGAGCCGGGTCTTTGCCGCTGTTGGCGTGGCTGCAGTCGACCATGATCCGTGCGGGGATCTTGAGTCGGGTCAAGTCGCTGTTCACTTGGGCGACGCTGTCGCGATCGTAGTTCGGCCCGCGATGACCGCCGCGCAACACCAGATGGGTGTCGGGATTGCCCGGGGTTTGAATGATCGCAGGATGCCCCTGGCTGTCGACACCGAAATGACGATGCGGGTGGGCGGCCGAACGCATGGCATCGCTGGCAACGGCCACGCCGCCATCGGTGCCGTTCTTGAATCCGACGGGCATGCTCAGGCCGCTGGCCATTTCCCGGTGGATTTGCGACTCGGTGGTGCGGGCACCGATGGCGACCCAGCTCAGCAGATCGTCGAAGTAACCGGCCGCCATCGGTTGCAACAGTTCGGTGGCAATTGGCAAGCCGAGGTGCAGCATCTCGCGCATCAGTTCACGGGACAGGGTCAAGCCGCCGGCCATGTCATCGCTGCCGTCAAGCTGCGGGTCGTAGGCCAGGCCTTTCCAGCCGACCGTGGTGCGGGGCTTTTCGACGTAGGCGCGCATCACCAGCAACAGCTGGTCGCTGACTTCGGCGGCGAGGCGAGCGAGGTTGGTGGCGTATTCGAGGGCGGACTGGGGATCGTGAATCGAGCAAGGGCCGACGATGACCAGCAGACGGGAATCTTCACCGTTGAGGATCGCGCGGACCGCGTCGCGGTGGGCGGCGACTTGCCGGGTCAGGGCGTTGTTGAGGGGCAGTTGCTGCTTGAGTTGCAACGAGCTGGGCAGACGCAGGGTCAGCGCTTCATTGGCGGGACTCAAGGTGGACAGCGGCAGAGCAGAGACGGACGAGTTCATATTCAGGCTTCCTGGGCTGGCGGCGGGTTCGTTCCCGCGCGCTCGGCCCTACTGGGGTGTTCGACAATTGGCCGGATTGGCTGCGTGTGTGTGCTTGCCACCTGTGGGTGACCGATCGGAGGCGGCAGGCTGTCCCGAGCGGAGGCTGCTAAATCGCCAGGCGGAAAAACTGTCGTAACGGTAATAAGTGGCGTAGTTCATTTCGTAAATCCTCTGGTTGTCTGGTGTGTCGCAAAAAAATCAGGAGCTGAAAAAACAAAACCCCCGGTCGGGAAGCCGACCGGGGGTTGAGAATTCTCTGGTGGCGACCCGTTTAAAGTGGGCGCCGTGTGGGTATCAGGCGCGCCAGTGGCTAAACCAATACCCAAAATAAAAGCTGACCGGAGCACAAACGTCAGTCGCCCGGGCAGCCGTAACCGAGCGCGAGGCGCTGGCGGTACGATGCTGTAAGAGGGCGTTGAACATGGTCTGTCTCCGATGAATGCCCCGAGCTTACTAGAGGCCGGTGCGCGGTTTCAATCAGAAAATGCTATCGATGACCGATCACCTTTTCTATCGCTTGAGTGGTCGAGGTTTGTGACACACTTTGGGCGTCGCTCACGAGTGATGTCATAAGGGCGAACCATGACGACTCAGATCGTTGGCACCTGCGGAGGTTTTAATGGCTTTTGACTGGCGCCCGGCAACATCCGGCGACCTTGATTTCGCTCGCGAACTGACCTGTCGCAACATGCTCCGCTATTACATTCAAAATGACCTGCTCTGGCAGGACGAGGCGTTCGATGTCGCCTGGGCCGGGCGCGAGAACTGGTTGATTGTCCGGGACGATGTCTTGCTGGGTTATGTGAGCCTCAGTCGCGACTCCAGGGCTTTGTATATCCGCGAATTGCACGTGCTGGAAGCGTTTCAGGGGCAGGGTGCCGGTTCCTGGGCGATCGATCAGGTATTGGCCATGGCGTGCAAGGAACGGCGTCCAGCATTACGCCTGACAGTTTTTGAAACGAATCCGGCCAAAGCGCTGTACGAGAGAAAAGGACTGAAGGTAGCCGGCCAAGACGAGTGTTTCCTGAGAATGCAGCGTGATGTCGATGAGCTGTATCGCTGAAACACGCTAGCGACAAGCCTTTCAAGATGTATTGAAACTTTTTATATAGCGCTTGCCGCTAGGTCTGCCAGTCGCTTTTTGCTAAGGTGTCCGGCAACCCAATAAGACCATATCGCGAGGTGTCTGCTTGATTAGGGTGCTAGTAGTCGATGACCATGATCTCGTTCGTACAGGCATTACACGAATGCTGGCTGACATCGATGGCCTGCAAGTAGTCGGCCAGGCTGAGTCGGGGGAGGAATCCCTGCTTAAAGCGCGTGAGTTGAAACCCGATGTGGTGCTGATGGACGTCAAGATGCCCGGGATCGGCGGTCTTGAAGCCACGCGCAAGTTATTGCGCAGTCATCCGGACATCAAAGTCGTCGCGGTCACCGTGTGCGAGGAAGATCCGTTTCCTACGCGGCTGCTGCAGGCGGGTGCCGCCGGTTATCTGACCAAGGGCGCCGGGTTGCCGGAAATGGTCCAGGCCATTCGCCTGGTGTTTGCCGGGCAACGCTACATCAGCCCGCAGATTGCACAGCAACTGGCGATCAAATCCTTTCAGCCGACCAACGATTCGCCCTTCGACGCGCTGTCGGAACGCGAGATCCAGATCGCATTGATGATTGTCGGCTGTCAGAAAGTCCAGATCATTTCCGACAAGCTCTGCCTGTCGCCCAAAACGGTCAACACTTACCGTTACCGCATTTTCGAGAAGCTCTCGATAAGCAGTGATGTCGAGCTGACGCTGTTGGCGGTGCGTCACGGCATGGTCGATGCCAGCCTCTGAAAATGACCGAAGTCTTTGATCCAGGCGCTTTTCTGTCGACCGTCAGTGGGCGCCCCGGCGTCTACCGCATGTTCGACAGCGATGCTCGCCTTCTGTATGTCGGCAAAGCCAAGAACCTGAAAAATCGCCTGTCGAGCTACTTCCGCAAATCCGGCCTCGCACCCAAGACGGCGGCGCTGGTCGCTCGTATCGCCCAGGTCGAAACCACCATCACGGCCAACGAAACGGAAGCCTTGCTGCTTGAGCAGACGCTGATCAAGGAGTGGCGTCCGCCGTATAACATCCTGCTGCGCGATGACAAATCCTACCCTTACGTCTTTCTTTCGGATGGCCAGTTTCCTCGTCTGAGCATTCATCGCGGTGCGAAAAAGGCCAAGGGCAAGTATTTCGGTCCGTATCCCAGCGCGGGAGCGATTCGCGAAAGCTTGAGCTTGCTGCAAAAAACGTTTTTTGTTCGCCAGTGCGAAGACAGCTATTACAAGAACCGCACGCGCCCTTGTCTGCAATACCAGATCAAGCGCTGCAAGGCCCCGTGTGTCGGGCTGGTAGAGCCCGAAGTGTATGCCGAGGACGTTCGCCACTCAGTGATGTTCCTTGAAGGCCGCAGCAATGCGCTGACCGACGAGTTATCCGCGGGCATGGAAGAGGCGGCGATCAACCTCGAGTTCGAGCGCGCCGCCGAGTTGCGTGACCAGATTTCGCTGCTGCGTCGAGTCCAGGATCAGCAAAGCATGGAAGGCGGAACCGGCGATATCGATGTGATCGCTGCGTTCGTCAATCCGGGTGGTGCCTGTGTTCACCTGATCAGCGTGCGCGGTGGGCGGGTGTTGGGCAGCAAGAACTTCTTCCCTCAGGTCGGCATCGACGAGGACGTTTCCGAGGTCATGGCTGCCTTTCTCGGCCAGTACTTCATTACCAGTCCTGAGCGCGACCTGCCGAGCGAACTGATCGTCAACGTGGTTCACGAAGACTTTCCGACCCTCATTGTGGCCATCGAAGAGCTGCGCGGTCGCGAGTTGACCATCAGCCATCGGGTACGGGGTACGCGAGCACGCTGGCAACAATTGGCGGTCACCAATGCCGAGCAGGCGTTGGGCGCGAGGCTGGCCAACCGTCAACACGTCGCCGCGCGTTTCGATGCCCTGGCAGAAGTCTTGAACCTGGACGAGCCGCCACAGCGCCTGGAGTGCTACGACATCAGCCACTCCAGCGGCGAAGCCACCGTGGCGTCGTGCGTGGTGTTCGGTCCGGAAGGCCCGATCAAGTCCGACTATCGTCGTTACAACATCGAAGGCGTCACCCCGGGCGACGACTATGCGGCCATGCACCAGGCCCTGACGCGGCGCTTCAGCAAACTGAAGGACGGGGAGGGCAAGTTGCCGGACATTCTGCTGGTGGACGGCGGCAAGGGTCAGCTGTCGATGGCCCGCGACGTGCTCAATGAGCTGGCGGTGCCTGACCTGATTCTGCTGGGCGTGGCCAAGGGGGCGACGCGCAAGGCCGGTTTTGAAACCCTGTACCTCAACGACGCAGCTCACGAATTTACTTTGCGCGGTGATTCCCCCGCGCTGCATCTGATTCAACAGATACGCGATGAAGCCCACCGTTTCGCCATTACCGGGCACCGGGCCCGCCGTGGTAAAACCCGGCGCACCTCGACACTTGAGGGCGTTGCAGGCGTCGGACCGACACGCCGCCGAGATTTGTTAAAACATTTTGGTGGATTGCAGGAGCTGTCTCGTGCCAGCATCGAAGAGATCGCCAAAGCACCCGGGATCAGTAAAAAGCTCGCAGAGTTGATTTATGCAAATCTGCACAGCGAGTAGAATGCCACCTCACCTCGTAGCCAGTTGTGCCGATGAATATCCCTAATCTGATTACCGTTCTACGCGTCCTGCTCATCCCGATCTTCATTTTACTGTTCTACCTGCCGTACCAATGGAGCTACATGGCCTCCGCTTCGGTCTTCGCATTTGCCGCCGCCACAGACTGGCTGGACGGTTATCTGGCCCGTCGTCTGGAGCAAAGCACACCATTCGGGGCGTTCCTTGACCCCGTGGCTGACAAGCTGATGGTGGCCGTTGCGCTGGTGTTGCTGGTGCAAGAACACGGCAACCTGTGGCTCACGCTGCCGGCGGCCGTCATCATCGGTCGCGAAATTGTCGTCTCGGCACTTCGCGAGTGGATGGCCGAACTCGGTGCACGGGCTCACGTTGCCGTGTCGAACCTGGGCAAATGGAAAACCGCCGCGCAAATGCTGGCGCTGGTGATCCTGCTGGCCAATCCATCGGACTTTACCTTCTGGGTCTTGATCGGTTATGCCTTGCTGCTGGTATCTGCCGGCCTGACATTGTGGTCCATGGTCCAATACCTGCGGGCTGCCTGGCCGCATCTGAAGACCGACGTGGAAAAGAAATAAAACTTTTTTGAATCAAAGGGTTGACGGGGCTTCTGGATTCTATAGAATGCGCCACACCAAGACGCGGGAATAGCTCAGTTGGTAGAGCACGACCTTGCCAAGGTCGGGGTCGCGAGTTCGAGTCTCGTTTCCCGCTCCAGATGTTGTTTTGCAGAGCTCCATTGAGCTCTGCAAATCTAGAAAATAGAGGCTTCGGCCTCTTTTTTCGTTCCGGCGAATTCTACCGAAATCTACCTGCAGCCACGAATTTTAAGTACATCAATAAGTACATTGAAATCCGGGCTTTGCTGATAGCCGTTTCCAGATAGATGACGCATCGCCGGACCCGTACATCTCTCCTCAATCGAACGAGACGAGGAGATGTATTCATGCCTTTGACTGATACCGCCGTTCGTAACGCCAAACTCTACGGAAAAAACTATACCCTCAAGGATATGGGTGGGTTGTACTGTTTGTTACCGGATTGGTATGTGGATCTAGGTGTCGTTTCGGTGTACTTCTCGTCCCGAAAAGCTTTGCCGGCCAAAACACGAGTGTTCGTGGATTTTCTGCTGGAGCATTTTCAAGGATCGCTCAGCCAGCGTTTCCGTGCCGATTGAGCGCCCAACCTCGGTTGGGCGCCTTCTGACTCAGCCAGTGTGATGACTCTTTGCAAGGCCGTAGATGGATGTGTCGATGCCTTCGAAGCGCGCCTTTAACTGCAACGCCAGATACAGCGAATAATGCCGTGACTGGTGTAGGTTGCCACCGTGGAACCAGAGGTTTTCCTGCTGTGTGGGCTTCCACATGTTGCGCAATTCGCCCTCATAAGGACCAGGATCATTCGTGGTTCCAGACCCCAGTCCCCAGCAACGGCCGACCTTGTCAGCGACTTCCTGGGAAATCAGCTTCGCCGCCCACCCATTCATTGAGCCATAGCCCGTGGCGTAGACGATCAGATCTGCAGGTAGGCGGCTGCCATCGTTGAGGACGACGGCATCTGCTTCGATGCGTTCGACACCCAGGCCTGGCGCGCTTTTGAGCTTGATCGTGCCGTTAGCGATGAGTTCACAGGCGCCGACGTCGATGTAGTAACCAGAACCACGGCGGACGTACTTCATGAAAAGGCCAGATTCGTCATCACCGAAATCGAGCATGAAGCCGGCCTTGGTCAAGCCCTCGTAGAAGTCCTTGTCACGCTCCTTGATCGCCTCAAAGATGGGTTGATGGAAGCTTGGCATCACTTTGTAGGGGATCGAGGCGAACAGCATGTCGGCCTTGTCGGTGGTCAAACCCGACTCCAAGGCATCTTCGGAGTAGAGCCCGCCGAAGACGAGATCCATTAAGCTGTCAGAGCGCACGATGTGAGTACTGGAGCGTTGCACCATGGTCACCTCAGCACCGTTCTCCACAAGGTCGGCGCATATATCGTGAGCCGAATTGTTCGCACCGATTACTACCGCGCGCTTGCCGCGCCAGGCGTCCCCGCCGGGGTGGCGGCTGGAATGATGCTGCTGGCCATTGAAAGCCTCGGCACCCGGATAAGTGGGAACATTGGGTACGCCAGACATGCCAGTGGCGAGGATCAACTGGGTGGGCTGTAAAGTCACACGCTCGCCGTCGCGCTGAACTTCAACCTTCCAGGTGCCACTTTGCTCGTCAAAGTTGGCACTCACGCATTCGGTACGCGGCCAATAATTGAGCTCCATGACTTTGGTGTACATTTCCAGCCAGTCTCCAATCTGGTCTTTTGGGGTGAAGACTGGCCAGTGATCGGGGAAGGGCAGGTAAGGCATATGGTCGTACCAGACAGGGTCGTGCAGGCACAGCGACTTGTAGCGACCGCGCCACTGATCTCCAGGACGCTCGGCTTTGTCGACGATCAGAGTTGGCACGCCCATTCGCTTGAGCCGCGCAGCGAGCCCCAGCCCACCTTGGCCGCCACCAACGATCAGGCAGTAAGGTTGGGTGGTAATGCCTAGCGAAGCTTCTTCATCTTGGCGACGCTCTAACCAGTTGCGTTTGTCGGCGTGGGTGTGACCATGACTTGCACCCATTGGACGACGGCGGCCACTGGGTTCTTCAAAGCCTTTGAGCTCGCGCATGGCTGTCAACAGCGTCCAGCACACACCGTCTTTTAGGCGAACGTAGCCTTTACCTCGCGCCGCTTCGGTTTCCAGGCTGATCCAACCTTCGAGCACACCGTCATTCAGCGTCGCTTCACCTTCCAGTTTCCATCGCTCAGGACGAGTCTGGTCGAGGCGTGCTTCGAGCATGTCTCGGATGGCAGGCTTGCCTTCGAGGGTCACCAGGTTCCAGCTGAAAAGTAGCAGGTCACGCCAGTGACACTCTTCGGCAAACAGTTCCAGTACGCCGTCCACATCACGTTGGGCGAGACGCTCGCCGAGGTTTTCGACCCAAGCCGCGAGTTGAGCAGTTGGCGTGTGCAGAGGTGTTTCAACAGCGATGTTCATGGGACTTCTCCGATCTTGTTGTTTTTGTACAACTTGCCCCTGAGCAAGGCTCGGGCCACCTTCGCGAAAGCCCCATTGCAGAGCGGCTGCTGCGGTGTTGCTCAGGCTTGGATTCGCAGATCTGTCACGATTCTGAAAATGGTGGATGACAGAGTGTCACTCGGTGCAAAAAGCGCTGGTTGCGATCTTTTCATATAAGCTGCGAACAGACCCGTGTCCTAACCGTAACGGAGAACAAGAATAATGAAGCCGGCCTTGATCAACGCCCATGCACAACAAGTGCTGCAAGCCGTGCAGGGTACTCACGCCACCCATGGCCCTATTGCTGACTTGGCCATCACACGATCCTGGCGCCGGTGCCTGGATCAATATCAGCTCGATCCTGCCAGTCGCCGCGCACCTAACGTGGTTGAGCATCCACGCTTGCAGGATCACCGCGCGCCACTGGAACACATCATCGCTGTGGCTCACTGGCAGATGAGCAACTTGCACCAACAGCTCGGACGTGATGGCCACGTGGTGCTACTCACCGACGCTCGCGGTGTGGCGATCGACAGCGTGTTCAATGACTCCGAACGAGCCGAATTGCAGCGTTCCGGACTGTGGCTCGGTTCGGTATGGAGCGAGGATTGTGAGGGAACCAACGGTGTCGGCACCTGCCTGGTCGAGCGACAGCATGTCACTATCCGTCGTGATCAACATTTCCGTGGCAAGCATGCCGGCTTAACCTGTTCGGCCAGCCCGATATTTGATGCGAGCGGAGAGTTGCTCGCCGTTCTTAACCTCTCTTCTGTGCGAGAAGAACAAGGTCTTCAGCAGCACTTCAAAGCAATGGCATTGACCAACCTGACAGCCCATTTGATCGAGAGCTGTTATTTCCTGGGGCATGATCCGCAGCGATACTTGCTGCGCTTCCACCCGGAGTCCGGCTACGTCGGACTGTTGGGGGAGGGGTTGCTCAGTTTCGACGAGAGCGCTTGTATCTGTTCAGTCAATCATGCGGCGCTCGAGCTGCTGGGCCTCAGCCGTGAGCAGGTGGTTGGGCAATCTCTGACGATGCTGTTGGAGACACCTCTCGATCAGGTGATGAGTCAGGCCAGCTCGCAGCCAAGTGTCTGCTGGCCAATGCGGCTGCTGGACGGACGCCAGCTCTACGGACAGTTGCGAGAACCCTTACGCCGAGTGCCTTCCGGCACTCCTGCAATCCCCAAAATTGACGACGGGCAAGTGTGTCTCGAAGATCCGCGCTTGCAACGCGGCTTTGCTCGCGCATTGCGTGTTTTGGAGCGTGACGTACCCGTGTTTTTACAAGGTGAAACCGGTACAGGCAAAGAAGCTTTTTCTGCTGCGCTGCATCGCGCCAGCTCCAGGGTTAGCCAGCCGTTTGTAGCGATCAATTGCGCGGCCATTCCAGAAACGCTGATCGAGAGCGAGCTGTTCGGCTATCACGGCGGCAGCTTTACTGGCGCACGCAAGGACGGAATGATCGGTAAGCTGGAGCAAGCCCATGGCGGCATTCTATTTCTCGATGAGATCGCCGATATGCCCCTGGCGTTGCAGACTCGCCTGCTGCGGGTGCTGGAGGAACGTCAGGTGGTGCCCCTAGGCGGCGCGACGGCACGTCCTCTCGATATTCGCCTTATCAGTGCCAGCCACCAGGATCTGAACACCTGTGTGGTCGAAGGGCGTTTTCGCGAAGACTTGTTTTATCGCATTGCCGGTTTCTCCGTGCAGCTCCCACCGTTACGTGAGCGTTCAGACAAGGGTCGTTTGCTCGAC
Organism: Pseudomonas sp. PS02303; assembly: GCF_029959925.1. Taxonomy (NCBI): domain Bacteria; kingdom Pseudomonadati; phylum Pseudomonadota; class Gammaproteobacteria; order Pseudomonadales; family Pseudomonadaceae; genus Pseudomonas; species Pseudomonas sp. PS02303. The sequence goes on along the minus strand of NZ_JASCOM010000002.1, from coordinate 111,815 downwards.
CTTCTACTGCGCGAAGAGACAAAAGATGCAAGGATTCGGCTCGAGGCCGGAGTTAGAGAGCGTTTGCTGACGCATCCTTGGCCGGGTAATGTCCGGCAGCTGCGTACGTGTCTGCGCACACTGATAGCGTTGTCGATGGAGGGACGTGTCACTCTGGAGGACTTGGCGGAGTTGCTACCGGCCGTTCCAGCCGTGTTAGCCGAAAACCCACTTGGAGTGTCCGAACGGCAGACACTGCTAACGTTGATTGAGGCGGAACATTGGCACATCGCTCATGTCGCCGCCCGCCTGGGGATCAGCCGTAATACGCTCTACCGCAAACTGCGCCAGCATGGTATTTCGCGCCCCGGTTGAATGCCGAGCCGCTGTGTCTGACTGACGTCTTGAAGGATACCGGCCAAGTGATGTCGGTTTGAGTACATAAGCCCCAGACGTCTATTTTCCTGACTACCAGGGCAGTGCGGACTGCCGTAGGTTCTGGCAGCACTTGGCAGGGGCAAGTGAACGTGTAGTGAAGCGCAACAAGCAATCACAGGAGGTCTGGCTGGAGGCGGGCTACAACCCGGACCAAGCCTTAGCTTTCTTCACCTCACGTCGAGCTGCCATGAGCTCATCTACGAGACTCTGCCGCACATCCTCCTTAAGCGATGGATTAGAACATCGCCACAGCTGCCCTTTGACAACAAAGTAACGACCGTCAGGTGTTACTGGGTTCATTCCACACCTCCGATCTTCCAAAGGGCGCTCGTTCAATGAAGTCACAATGGATGACTACCTAAGTTCTCGGGCAGGACGGCGGTTACGTTGTTTAACCCCAAGCAGTATCCCTGGTATTAGCACTGTGCCCGTGGCGCTTTGGCGTCAGCCTTGATAGCTGATGTGCGATACGTCAGCAAAACGATACAGGTGACCACAATCGCCCCACCCAGAACCTGCCCCGCACTGAGCATCTGATCCAGCACAATCCAGCCCATCAGCAACGTCGCCAGCGGCTCGATGTTCATCACCGGCGCATTGCGTGGCATGTCCAGCCGAGGCACCAAAATAAACAGTACGATAAAACCCGTGCCGTACAGCACCACCAAGGTGGCAAGGGCCAACCATCCGGTTGACGTCGCGGGCAGATTTAGTCCGCCTGGAAGGGCGCCAGCCAACCCCGCAAGATTGACGCTGCCGAATACGATAAAAATGGTCAACAGACTGCGCACCGAACCACGTACCTGAGACAACTTGTGGTCAGTAATCCACAGCGCGCATGCGAATACGCTGGCGGCGCAGAACGCGAACACGACGCCCAGCAGCCATTCTTGGCTGACGTTGGTCGTGGTCGACACACGCCCGGGGACATCCAACACAAACACCAGCCCAACCAGAATCAAACCCATCAACGTAGCGGTGCGTGCAGTCGGTCTCGGGCCACCCACTACCCAGGTGAGCAACGCCAGCAAGATAGGAAACACGTTGGCCACCAGCAGCGCCAGCGCCACTGGGATCCGTGCTACAGCGGAGTACAGACACAGGCTCTGCACGGTAATCAGAAGGCCCAACAGCAACTGCCAGTGCCAGGTACCCGGCGGCGGACGCAGACTTTGTTTTTGCCACAACACCAGGATGGCGAGCACCAGCAAGGTCCCGCCAGAACGCATCAAAATCGCCAACAACACACCCGCGCCATCATCAAAAGCGACCCGTGCCGCCACATGGTTACCGGCGAACGCGCAGCCCATGCACAAAAGTATGATCACGGCGAGATGGCGGGGGAAGGGCGGCGGTATGGTTTGGGCATACGTAGGGCGGGGCATGGCAGGTCTCGAAGAGTGATAGGCCGACTCAGGTGGCGGGGGCATTTTTATGATGTTGTCGTACAACTGGGTTGGTTTGTATCGTATTCGAGTAGGCCGGGCAAGAGGGTTTCGAGCGTTGCAGGCTCTGGTATTGCGTTGGAGGGGTGATTTTTGCTTCTTTGGTTAATGATTGGAGATCGTATGACTAGGGTGCGCAGGCCTATTCCGACCATATTTTTGCTGGTTATGGCGATAAAAATGTTCGGCCAGACGAGAGCCTTTCAGGCCCTCTCCAATTGCCATACATCTTTAAACTAGCTATTCGCTTGAGGACTTGCTTGTCCGTTGCTTACCTTGAACCGATCCACGCTGCTCGACGCAAAGCGTGAGTTCCATGATGGCGGCCTCAAAGGCAAGCTGGTTCTGATAGATCTTGAGTAGCAGGGAAGGGAGCAGATCTGAATTTGGCATCGCGAATCCTCCGTCGAAGAGATCGGCGTAGCAGCACGAAAGTTTTTAGGACTGGAAGATCTTTCTAGTAGGGCAGAGCAATCCGCAGACCGCACAGGTTTTGATCGGTAGTTCACTCTTCTTCAAAACGACTCCCCGGCATCCAGTTTGGCGAGCAGCTTCTGGCCACGATCCCAGAGTGCTTGCTGCTTGGATTCAGTCATACGATCGAGGTTTTTATAGACCATGCCCATGCGCTGATTGCTGCGCAAAAGGTCGCCGTGACGCATCAGAAAATGCCAGTAAAGCGAATTGAAAGGGCAGGCGTCGTCCGTCGTGCTTTCACTGACTTTGTACGCGCAGTTACGGCAGTAGTCGGACATACGCTTTATATATTGGCCACTGGCGCAGTAAGGCTTGGAGCCCAGGTAACCACCATCGGCATGCATGACCATGCCCAATGTATTGGGTAGCTCGACCCAGTCGAATGCGTCCATGTAGATCGCCAGGTACCAGTCGCAAATCTGGCTCGGTGCGATGCCCGCCAGCAACGCAAAGTTGCCGGTGACCATCAACCGTTGGATATGGTGGGCATAGGCATGTTTCAAACTTTGGCCGATCGCCTGGCCCATGCAGTTCATCTTGGTGTCGCCTGTCCAATAGAACTCTGGAAGCGGCCTGCTGTTGCCAAACAGATTGCCGCCGGCGTAGTCGGGCATTTTCAGCCAGTAGACGCCCCGTACATATTCACGCCAGCCAATGAGTTGACGGATAAAGCCTTCGGCAGCGTTTAATGGAATGCTGTGCGCCCAGTAAGCAGCCTCGACGTCGCTGCACAATTGACGCAGATCCAACAGGCCAATATTCAGCGCGGCGCTGATCCGCGCGTGGAACAGGAAGGGTTCATCACTGGCCATCGCATCCTGGTAGTCGCCGAAGGCTGCCAGACCCCAGTCGAGGAAGTAGTCCCACAGCGCTTGGGCATCGGCGTGAGTCACCGGGTAGTCAAAGGTGTCGAGGGCGCCGTAGTGGCTGGAAAAGTTTTTTGCAACCAGCGCCAGCACGTCCTGAGTGATGGCATCGGCCGAAAAACGGAGGGGTGAGGGGGCTCTAACGCCTTTTGGCAGTGCCTTGCGATTTTCGGCATCAAAGTTCCAGGCGCCGCCGACCGGGCTGCCATCGCCGTTGAGCAACAAGCCACTCTTGCGTCGCATCTCGCGGTAGAAGAACTCCATGCGCAGCTGCTTTTTGCCTTCGGCCCAGGATGCAAATTCGAATCGGGTGCAGTAAAAACGGGTATCGGTATGCCACTGAATCGCCAAGCCGCAATCTTTGAGCGACTGCTCAAGGCGCCAGTCACCGCATTCTGTCAGGTGCAACTCATCCGGCTGCAGCAGCGACTGCCAGCGCCGTAACTCGCCCGGCACCGAGCCGCTATTTTGCGGATCATCGAGCGTGACGTATTGCACGCGAATGCCACGCTGCTGCAATGCCTCAGCAAAATGGCGCATGGCACTGAAGATCAGTGCGATTTTTTGCGGGTGATGGGGCACATGACTGGCTTCCTCCATCACTTCGACCAGTAAAACCGTATCACGCTCGCTGTCCAGCCCCTTCAATGAGGCCAGGTCAAAAGACAACTGGTCGCCCAAAACCAGGCATAGTCGGTGAGTCTTATTCATTCGACGGAGTCCAACGGAAGGTGACTCACCAAGGCGCAGTCAGCGAGAAAGGAATGCGTAACGGCTCAATGCGCCCTTCACGTGAGCCGCACATCTCGTCATGAACGCACTGCTGCACAAGCACGCAGGGGAATGGCGGGACAAACTGCAACAACTCACGCAGGTGATTGATGGAGCGAAGGTGCATAGGCTTCGCTGTATCGTCCAGCAACGTGAACTGGCCGTGATCCAGCCCGACTCGCGCCAGATAAAAACCGCCTTCCAGAGACAGCAGCTCCAACTCTCGTACTTCGCCATTGGCGGCCCGTTCGGTCAACGCTTGCAGATTCAAGGTTCACTCCCTGCCTACCACGGTAGGCGTTCTCCGTTATAAGCAAAGAAATCGCCGCTGTCGGCAGGCGCCAAGCGGTCAATCAGTGATAACAATTCGCGGGCAGCGAGGCTTGCAGGCCTGGCGGCAGAAGCGCCTTTAAAGGGCTGGGACAGGCCCGAAATGACCGTGCCTGGATGAAGACTCAGCAAGCGCGTCTGAGGGCGTGTTCGGGCTAGTTCAATCGCAGCCGTTTTAATCAACATGTTCAACGCTGCCTTGGAGGCGCGATAGGCATACCAGCCGCCCAGACGGTTATCGCCAATACTGCCGACCTTGGCGGAGAGCACGGCCATTGCGCCGCGAGCGTCAAGCAAGGGCAAGAAGTGACGCAAAATCAGTGCAGGCCCGAGTGTGTTGACTTGGAATATCGCCTGAAGCGCATCCGCTTCAATAGAGGTGTAACTTTTTTCAGGTTTGATGTCTTCGCGATGAAGCAGACCGGCAGCATGCAAAATCAACTGATACGGGGCTTCTTCGGCTAATTCGGCGGCTGCGCTGGCGATGCTGTCGGGCTTTTCCAGATCCAATCCTGGAGCACTATTGCGCCCCAGCTCACGAACAAACGAGCATCGTGGATCTTCGTTGAGCAACTCACAAAACGCCGTGCCGAGCGCTCCACTGGCGCCTATCACCAAGGCGCGATAGCCATAGCCGAGTGAGTTCATCTCAAAGGAACTGTTCATTTTGCCTCTCCCACACCTTGTGCAGATTTTGGGCCTTAACTGCGTCGCCCAATCAGTTGCAGGAACTCGAGACGCGTAGCGGATGACTCGCGAAAGGCCCCCAGCATCACTGAGGTCGTCATCACCGAGTTTTGCTTTTCCACGCCCCGCATCATCATGCACATGTGCTTTGCCTCAATGACCACGGCCACGCCGGCCGCATCGGTGATGTGATGGATGGCATCAGCAATTTGTTTTGTGAGGTTTTCCTGGATCTGTAAGCGGCGGGCGAACATATCGACGACTCGGGCGACCTTTGATAGACCCAGTACCCTTCCTGTGGGGATGTACGCGACATGAGCCTTGCCGATGAAGGGCAGCAGGTGATGCTCACACAACGAATACAGCTCGATATCGCGCACGATAACCATTTCATCGTTTTGCGATTCGAACAGGGCACCGTTGGTCACGTCTTCCAGACTCATCGTGTAACCATTGCAAAGGTATTGCATCGCTTTGGCTGCGCGCTTGGGCGTGTCCAGCAGTCCTTCACGCTCAGGGTTCTCGCCTACAGCGACGAGAATTTCACGGTAATGTTTGGCTATTGATGGGTTCATTTAGACTCCTCGCAGCCATGCTGCGCTTCATGTGGCGGCAATCCTTGGCAGTAGGAAAGTGCCTGCTGCGCACCAGAAAACACGTTGTGCACACGATCAGCTATGACCCAGGTTCTTCGTCGGGCCAATGTCAAAGCGAAGCGTTCTAGGGCTGCTTTGTTTTCAACGTGGGCCGCTCGTCTGGTGCGGGTTTTGACTCCGGCACCCTGCAACGGTCATCCACACAGCGACGGCGGCCATCAGGGTGAGGAAGCCATGCCAAATGGGGGCGTAAGCGGCAGAAGAAGCGATAACCTAAAGCAAGCAGCGGTCGGATGCACGCCATGTCAATGGCGCAGCCCAAAACCCCAGGCCTGCGGCTCGCCAGCTCCACAAGGTGGCGTCCAGACCGGTTACCCAGCGGCCATCGGCGAAACGGGCGTGCAGCGAGGACTGCATTTGCTCGAAAGTGAACCCGAGTGCCTTGGCGTCGAACGCACCGCTGCTGATGTCAATAAAAAGCAGTCGACTCTCTGTGGCGTGTCGATTCAGGATTTTGATTTCACGCGCACACAGTGGACATTGACCGTCGAAGTACAGCGTCAGTGGCCAATCCTTTTTATTGTACATTTCTAGCGACCTTGTATAGGTTTTGTACAAGATATGCTGAAAGAAAAGGACTGACAATGGGCACGATTCATTTGGCTGTTACGCTCAAACTGGAAGAGCGGCTGGTGTTCATTCGAAGGCTGCACTTTTCCCCGAGCATTTTGAGCAGGTTCGTCAATGGGAGTCCGGAATTTGCACATCAGGTCAAGTCGCAATTGCCAGGCTAGACGGACAGCATTGAAACCGCGCTCAGGAGCCTGGCGCTCATGTGCTACGTGTAATGTGCGATACCGTAAATCCGCCGGGCTTCATGAATCGCCTTGGTGAATCCCCCCGAAAATCAGGGTTTGCTGCAGTTGGTGCCGGTCATTAACCGCAACGACGACGACCACCGGGCCAAACACCTCGTGCTGAAGTAACTCGTCATTGTTGATCAGTAGCTCAGCGTCGGCTTCGAATAGCTGTGGATGAGCCTGGCTGCCTTCTTGATGATGGCCTGCTCGATGGTGAATTTGACCAATTCCAGACGGATCCACCGCAAATGGCGTCTGCCTCTGTCCTAATCTTGAATACTCAGTGCTTGCCAGCTGAACCTCCCTCGACAAGATCAACGACCCTATATTGCTTGGGCGGTTATGTTCGGCATTGAAAGAGGGAGGCTTCGGCCTGAGAGAAAGGGCTTATGTCCAATGCGGTCGTGAATGATTTCATCCCGCAGCGGATCAGCGTCGTCCGGTCCGGGTGCTCACGTCTATCCATACGGCCAACACCAAAATGCTGCCTTTGACGATCATCTGCCAGTAACTGTCGACGTCAAGCATGGACATGCCGTTGTCCAGGCTAGTAATGACCAGCGCGCCGAGGAGGGCACCGTAGACCGTACCGGAGCCCCCGCGCATGGAGGTGCCACCGATAAAGCACGCAGCGATGGCGTCTAGTTCGCCCATGCTGCCGGCCGAGGGCGAGCCGGCGGCCAGGCGCGCGGTGTTCACCACGCCGGCGAGCGCACACATTACGCCCATGATGCCGAAAATCCAGAGCTTCACGGCTTGCACATTGATACCGGACAGGCGCGTTGCTTCCATGTTGCTGCCCACGGAATAGACGCGTCGACCGAAGACGGTCTGACTGGTCACGTAGGTGAACACACCCAGCAGAATCAGCAGAAGCAGAACCGGCACGGGGATGCCGTCATAGCTGTTGAGCGTTTGGACGAATCCGGCCAGCACTGCACCGATCAACAGCACTCGAAAAACGTCACGCGCCAGTGAATGTGGCGCCAGACCATGGAGCGCGCGATTGCGCCGTTGTTTCCAGGTCAGGAACAGCGTCAATGCGAACAGCAGAACGCCCAGGGCCATGCCCATCGTGTGTGGCAAATAACCCTGGCCAATGTAGACAAACTCCGGCGACACCGGTGCGATGGTCGTGCCGCCGGTAATCCCCAGTAAAATGCCGCGAAAAGCCAGCATGCCCCCCAGCCCCACGATGAAAGACGGGATGCGCAGGTACGCAGCCATGTAGCCGTTGGCAAGACCGATCAGCAGTCCGCACAGGGCGACAAGGCTGAGATTCGCCAGCAGCGGTATGTGGTAGATCACGTCGAGGATGGCCGCCACCCCACCGAGCAAGCCCAGCAATGAGCCGACCGACAAATCGATCTCGCCACTGATGATGACCAGCACCATGCCGCAGGCAAGAATCCCGGTGATGGACATCTGCCGCAGCAGATTGGACAGGTTGCGCGGTGTTAGAAATCCGCCCTCGGTCTGCCAGCTGAAGAACATCCATATCATTGCCACGGCAACCAGCAGAGCGAGCATTTTGTAGCGGGTAAAAAGTTGTTTGACCTGATTCATTACGCGGGTATCCGATCATTATTGTTATAGCCACCAGATTGACTGAGTGCGGCGGCGAGTACCTGTTCCTGGGTGAGTTCACGGTTGATGAAGTCGCCACGCAACTGCCCCTCGCCGATGACCAATACTCGGTCGGACACACCTAGCACCTCGGCCAGCTCCGAGGAAACCATGATGATCGACACGCCTTCGGCCGCCAGCGCTCCCATCAACTTGTAGATTTCGTACTTGGCGCCGACATCCACACCCCGGGTGGGCTCATCGAGGATCAGAACCCGGGGTTTGGTCAGCAGCATCTTCGCCAACACGGCTTTTTGCTGATTGCCGCCGGAAAGACTGGTAATCGGCAGGAACGGGCTCGCGGTATTGAGGTGCAAGCGCGATATTTCCCGATCGATGCAACCCAGCTCGGCTTCAGCATCAATGCGGGTCAGTTTCGAGTAACCGTCCAGCACGGCCAGGGTGATGTTCTGGCCGACGCCCAGGTCTGGAATGATGCCTTGACGCTTGCGGTCCTCGGGCACCAGGCACAGACCGGCACGGATTGACTTGAGCGGCGTGCGGGTGTCGATGGGTTGGCCGTCCAGCCAGACCTCGCCTTCATGGCGGCCTGGGTAGGCGCCAAACAACGCGGTCACCAGTTCTGTACGGCCGGCGCCGACCAGGCCGGCAATTCCGAGGATTTCCCCACGTTTGAGAACGAACGAAATATCGTCGACCCGTTTCCGTTTGGGGCTATCGACGTCGTAGCAGGTGATGTGACGGGCCTCGAAAATCACGTCGCCGATGTCGTGCGGCTCGGTAGGGTAGAGGTTGCTCATTTCCCGTCCGACCATCTGGGTGATGATCTGCGCAATGTCCATGTCCGCCATGGCGGTCGTGGCGATGTGCTTGCCGTCACGGATCACTGAAATGGTGTCGCACACGGCGGCCACTTCGTCGAGCTTGTGGGAGATGTAGACGCAGGCAACACCCTTGGCCTTGAGGTCGCGGATGATGTCCAGCAACACTTCGATTTCTGAGCGGGTCAGGGCCGATGAAGGCTCGTCGAGGATCAGCAGGCGCGCTTGCTTGTTCAGTGCCTTGGCAATTTCCACCAGTTGCTGATAGCCGCCGCCGTACTGCGAAACCGGTAGCGACACGTTCATGTCCGGCACTTTCAGTTCACGCATCAAGGCTTCGGCACGGTGGATCATCGCCGGGTAATTCATGCGTCCACCGGGCAGCGTCAGTTCATGGCCCATGAAAATGTTCTCGGCCACCGACAGGTCGGGAACCAGCGTCAGTTCCTGGTGAATGATGACGATACCGGCGGCTTCGGTTTCGCTGATGGATTGGGCCTTGAGCGGTTGACCATCCCAGAGAATTTCGCCGCCCCAAGTGCCATGGGGGTAGACCGCCGAAAGGATTTTCATCAGCGTGGACTTGCCGGCGCCGTTCTCGCCGCACAGTCCAACGCACTCACCCGGCCTGACTTTGATGTCGATGCCATTGAGCGCTTTGACACCGCCGAAGGTTTTGACGATACCGTTCATTTGCAGCAGATAATCGGGCATGGCAGAGACTCATGAGCGTGAGGTATGTGGCTGACACTGCAGGAACCAGGGGCTGGCCGGGCTCCCGCAGCGGGCCGTTGAGACGTTACGCTCTGCTGTTCATTTCCCGGCAATCTGTGCCTTGGTGTAGAACCCGTCCTGCTCCAGCAGGTCAATGTTGTCCTTGGTCAACGGGGTTGGCGTGAGCAGGATGGTGTCCACTTTTTTGCTGCCATTGTCGTACTGCGAGCTATAGGCGGGTTTCTCGTTACGCGCCAGTTGTACCGAGAGTTTGGCGGCTTCGGAGGCGATGAGTTTCAGCGGCTTATACACGGTCATGGTTTGAGTGCCATCGATCACTCGCTTGACCGCTGCAAGGTCCGCGTCTTGCCCAGAAATCGGCACCTTGCCAGCCAGTTGCTGAGACGCCAATGCCTGTATGGCGCCGCCTGCCGTGGCGTCGTTGGAGGCAACGATGCCATCGATTTTGTTGTCGTTGCGGGTCAAGGCGTTTTCAACAATGCTCAGCGCTTCGGTCGGGCTCCATTCCTTCACCCATTGTTGGCCAACAATCTTGATGTCCCCCCTTGTCGATGGCCGGTTGCAGCACTTTCATCTGCCCTTCGCGCAGAACTTTTGCGTTGTTGTCGGTGGGCGCGCCACCCAGCAGAAAGTAATTGCCCTTGGGCGCTGCGTGCAGCACGCCGCTGGCCTGCATTTCGCCGACCTTTTCGTTGTCGAATGAAATGTACGCATCGATATCGGCGTTGAGAATCAGACGGTCATAGGACACAACCTTGATTCCGGCCTTCTTCGCTTCGGCGACGGCGTTGGTCAGGACGGTGGCATTGAACGGCACGATGACGATCACATCGACGCCGCGGGAAATGAGGTTTTCGATTTGCGAGATCTGCTTTTGCTCGTTGCCATCGGCCGATTGTACGAAGACCTTGGCGTCCATTTTATCCGCTGCTGCGACAAAGTAATCGCGGTCCCGTGACCAGCGCTCCAGCCGCAGGTCATCAATGGAGAAACCGATTTTCGGGTGGGCGGCATCGGCCATCACCGGCAACGACAGCAGAGCCAAGGCGCCGGCCAATAGCGTGCGTTTTACGTTCTTCATGGTGGTGCGTCCTTTTATTGTTGTTGGAAAGACACTGCCTGATGATGAGTATCGGGCTGGTAGGACTGTAGAGAGTCGGCAGGCGTTGCGGACACAGATTTGTCGCGTAAATGTCACAGCCCCGTTGCCGACTGACTTCGCTGGCGATCAGCGATAGATGAACCGGTTGACGACGTTCTCGAGCATCTCCTGCCTGCCGCTGACGGCTTGCGGGTTCAGCTCGTTAGCGAATGCATGTTCGGCCAGTGACTGGAGGTTGAAGTCACCCGTCAGCACCGCCTGCCCGAACGGCTGCTGCCAGCCGGAGTAGCGTTGATCCTTGAGTTGCTGCAGTCGGTCGTTCTGAACCATGGCGGCTGCCCGTTCCAGAGACAGGGCAAGAACGTCCATTGCACCGATATGGCCATGGAACAGATCAATCTCATCGAGGCTCTGGCGGCGGACCTTGGAGTCGAAGTTGAATCCGCCATTCATGAACCCGCCGGCCTTGAGAATTTCATAGGTCACCAGGGTCATTTCTTCGACGCTGTTGGGGAACTGGTCGGTGTCCCAACCGTTTTGCGGATCACCGCGGTTGGCGTCGATGCTGCCGAAAATCCCCAGCGAGACGGCCGTCGCAATCTCGTGATGAAAGCTATGGCCTGCCAGGGTTGCGTGGTTGGCCTCGATGTTGACTTTGATTTCCTTTTCCAGACCGAACTGCTGGAGAAAGCCGAAAACGGTCGCGCTGTCGTAATCGTATTGGTGCTTGGTCGGTTCCTGCGGCTTGGGCTCGATCAGCAGGTCGCCTTTGAAGCCGATCTTGTGCTTGTGCTCGACCACCATGCGCATGAAGCGGCCCAGTTGTTCGCGTTCACGTTTCAGATCGGTATTGAGCAAGGTTTCGTAACCTTCGCGACCGCCCCACAACACGTAATTGGAGCCTTTCAGGCGTTGGGTGGCGTTCATGGCGCTGAACACCTGGGCGGCGGCGCAGGCAAACACTTCGGGGTCCGGATTGCTGGCGGCACCGGCGGCAAAGCGTGGGTTGCTGAAACAGTTGGCGGTTCCCCACAGCAGCTTGATTGCGCTGTCTTCCTGATGTCGCTCCAGGTGATCAACCATTTGCGCGAAGTGGTTGCGGTACTCCTTCAGCGAATTGCCCTCCGGGGCGACATCCGTGTCGTGGAAGCAGTAATAGTCGATACCCAGTTTGGAGAAAAACTCGAACGCGGCGGCCGCCTTGTCAATGGCCACCTCCATCGGGTCGCCGGTGTGTTGCCACGGGCGCTTGAAGGTTGCTGCACCGAACACATCGGACCCTGGCCAGACGAAGGTGTGCCAATAACAGGCAGCCATGCGCAGGTGTTCACGCATGGGTTTGCCGAGGATGACTTTGTCGGCGTCGTAGTGCCGGAAGGCGAGAGGCGAGTTGCTGTCAGGGCCTTCGTAGCGAATCTGGTCGACGTTGGGGAAGTACGGCATCAGGCAAATGTCCTTGTTGTTCTTGGCGGTGTCCCGATACTAGCAACGGCCCCGTTACCGCTGATTACGAAAATCATCAACACAGGGTGCGATTTTGAGTATTGAGATTCGTCGACCGGGCGCCTAGTCTGTGCCAATCGCCGTCCAGGACGGCTTGCCTCCAGACCATAATAAAAACAATGAAAATCGTACCTCCCGTGCACCGCATCGCGCTGCTGTTCAACGGCAGCAAGATCTATGACCGCGGCATCATCAGCGGCATCGGCAATTACCTGAGCAGCACCCGTGCCTCTTGGGACCTTTTTCTGGAGGAGGATTTTCTCTGTCGCCTGAAAGGCATCGAACGATGGCAGGGGGATGGGATCATTGCCGACTTCGACGATCCGCTGATCGGTGAGGCGTTGGCCGGCATCGAGTTACCCGTGGTGGCGGTGGGCGGTTCTTACGAGGATGAGCGCGCCTATCCGAAAGGTATCCCGTATGTGGCCACCGATAACGACGCCTTGATTACCCTTGCCTACAAGCACTTGATCGAGGCAGGGCTGACACGTTTTGCCTGCTTCAGCCTGCCGGAAGCGCAGGCCAACCGTTGGGCGCAGGAACGGGAAAAATCCTTTCGACGATTGATGCAACGCGATGGTCTGCACGCTGAGGTCTATCGGGGCATGGGCACCAGCGCGCCACTCTGGGACAGCGCCGTCGAGCAGCAGATCGACTGGCTACAGAGCCTGCCCAAACCCATTGGTATCATCGCCGTCAGTGACGCCCGCGCCCGGCAGTTGCTGCAAGCCTGCCTGACCGCCGGAATCGCCGTCCCGGAGCAGGTGGCACTGATTGGCATCGACAACGACCCGTTGACCCGCTGCTTGACCCGGGTCCCCCTGAGTTCGGTCATCCAGGGCACCGAAACCATGGGGCGCACCGCTGCGCGATTGCTGCACCAGATGCTGCACGGCATGCCCTCCACTGGCATGCACATCCTGATACCCCCGGATGCGATCAACGTGCAGGTCTCGAGTTTGCACCAACCCTTGGGCAACCCATATGTCATGCAAGCCCTGCTGTTCATTCGCCAATATGCCTGCCAGGGCATCAAGTCCGCGCAAGTGGCGGCCTACGTGGGGGTGTCTCGCTCATCGCTGGAATCGCACTTTCGCGATGTGCGAGGCTGCAGCGTCCACGACGAGATCCTGGGTTTCAAATTGGCAGCCGCCACCAACGGGCTGGAGAACACCGATTCAGCCATCGCCGACATCGCGCGCAGTTGCGGCTTCAAATCGGCGCAGTACCTGCACACCGTTTTTCGCCGCGAGTTGGGGTGCACGCCCCGTGAATACCAGCAGGGCGCCAGATAGCGACGCGAGGCGTGTTTGGTCAATTGCTGTGGGTTGCGACAGTCAATTGCCTCCCTTTCTTTGCAAGGTCGGCGATACCGCCGCCCGCTGTCAGTGTTCTCATTGCCTTATCCGAGTGGCGCGGTGACCGGAGCGATCACTCCATGCGCCGCGAGGATGAGATCGGCTGCTCGCTCGCCAATGACGACGCAAGGAGCCATGGTGTTGCCGACGGTGATGCGCGGCATGATCGAGGCATCGGCGATCCGCAATTTCTCGATGCCATACACGCGGAGTTGATGGTCGACCACCGACATCGCATCTCGGCCCATTTTCGCGGTGCAGGACTGGTGCCAGTAGGACACTGCAGAATTGCGGATGAACTGCTCCATGGCGCGGTGATCTTTTGGCCCGGGGACCACCTCGCGCTTTACCAACCCATTGAAGGCTTCGCTGTTTCCGATTGCCCGGCAGAGGTCGATCGACGCAAACGCCGACGCAATGTCCTCGGGTGCGCTCAGCGAGTTCGGCTCAATCAGCGGTGCATCCAATGGCCCGGCGCCCGATAGGCGCAAGCGTCCTCGACTGAGAGGCCTGGCCAGCCCTGCGAACGTCGTCCAACCCTGTTGCGGCGGCGGGATACCCACTTCAACCGGGGAGGGCACCGCAAATTCAAGCTGACAGTGCAGCAGGTCTGGGGCGTCCAGGCGACTGTCGCTTTTCCAGTACACAGTGGTTTCACAACCACCGCCGCCCACAGCTTGGGGTCGCAAGTATTCCCAGGTACAGGCAAAGGCAATATGGTCCTGAAGATTCTGACCCACGCCGGGAAGGTGACTGATCGGAACGATGCCATGGGTGCGCAGTTCGCGCTCCGGGCCGATTCCTGACTGCATGAGCACCTTGGGCGTATTCACCGCGCCCAGGGACAAGACGACTTCGGCTTCGGCATAGAAGCAGTGGCGTTGACCTTCGATGATCACTTCGACACCGACCGCCCGTGAGCCGTCAAGAAGGACACGGGCCACCAATGCGCCGGTGAGAACCGTAAGATTCGGTTGGTTCAGCAGTGGCCGGATATAGGAATCGTAAACGGACTCGCGCCTGCCCTGATTGATGCGCAGATCGGTGATCGCGGCCCCGCCCGGGCCTTCCATCATCGCTCCGTTGGGACTGTCATATCGGGGAATACCGAGACGGCTGGCCGCTTCCAGTATTGCCTTGGCGAGGGGCTGAGGCGTAGCCGGCTGCTCGACATGCACGGGACCACCAGAACCCCGCCGTGCGGCATCCGGGCTGCCGTGCCAGTTCTCGATTCTCCGGTAGTAGTCCAGTACCGAATCGTATCCCCAGGCAGCGTCGCCGGACTCGGCAGCGAAGTGATCCCAGTCCGATCGATGCCCGCGTGCCCAGACCATCACGTTGATGCTGGATCCACCCCCGAGCCCCTTGCCCATGTTCAAGGAAAGACGACGACCGTTGAGGTGGGGATTGGCTTGTCCTTCGAATGCCCAGTCGCGCTCCGAACCGAGGTTCAGCGGCCACTGCGCGGGTTCTACAACCTCTGGGCCGTTGTATTCGTTGCCTGCTTCAATCAATAACACGCGTGCGTTGGACTGTTGGGCAAGGCGGGCAGCAACCACGCAGCCCGCCGTGCCTGCGCCACACACGATGAAGTCGTAGTTGCGCTCACTCAGATGATTCATGCGTCCGTTCCGTATCGATGCAGCGGTTGAGTTCTGGGTTATCAGTGGCGCCGCACGCAGCAATCACTGCTCGCCGACTTTTTTCACTGCCTCGAGAATCACCTTGGCCACTTCGGCTGGCTGCGACTGCTGCGGAACATGGCTGGTGCGCAGCTCCGCCAGGGTGGCGCCGATACGCTTGGCGGCAGAGCGCTGGACATCGGGATGGATCATCCGGTCCTCGGTGGCGAGCAGATACCACGACGGTTTGGTCTTCCAGGCCGAAACGGTCGTTTTATCCTCGAACGCGGAGGCTTTGATGGGGCCTTGAGTCGCGGTCATCACGGCGGTCTGCGTCGCAGGGAGGTCCTGGGCGAAGTCCTTTGCCATGCCTTCTGGCGTCAAGTAGAGGAAACCATTGCCGTCAGCCTTGATCTGGCTGATGCCCGGAGGCGTGGGCGCGCCTTTTCCTTGCTCGCCGCTTGTTTGACCGGCATCAGGCGCAAAGGCGGCGACGTACACCAGGGCGCGGACTTTTTCGTCGCTGCCGGCCTGAGTAATCACGGTGCCGCCCCAGGAGTGACCGACCAGAACGACCGGGCCCGGCTGATTGTTCAAGGTTCTTTGCGTCGCGGCGACGTCATCGGCAAGCGAGGTGAGCGGGTTTTGCACGACCGAAACTGCAACCCCTTTGGCCTGAAGAAGCGGCACGACCTTGGCCCAATCGGAGCCGTCGGCGAATGCGCCGTGTACGATGACCACCGAAGGCGTTGTATCTTTGGCCTGACTGACACCCGCGACCAATGTGCTTGCAAGGGCAAAGGCGACGGTGACGGCTTTCGATCTGAATGTTTTCATTGCATCAGCTCCTGTGTGGGAGCTCAAATTCTGCTGACTGGCCTGCTTCGTGGGCATCGGTCATTTATCCGACCCAAGGCATTTTTTCATGGATAGCGCGTTGCACCTGGACATCTCATTGAGCGGAGCGTTGCGGGCGATCGGCCAGGTCGGGGACCTCAGCATGGGACAGCCTCTTGGGCATTCCCGACGCGTTGCCGCACTGGCGCGGAGGTTGGCGCAGGCCGCACACGGCGAGGGCGAGCATCAGAGGGTAGCGGAGCAGGTCGCCTTGCTGCGCTGGTCAGGTTGCACCGCCAACGCCGAAGGGTTTGCAAATCTGCTGGGTGATGACGTCGATGGCCGCCGTGCGATGCTCGATCTGACCCTGAGCAAAGAGAAAATGAACGCGGTGCATCAGGCGATTCCGCTTGCCGTGGTGCACTGCGAGGTCTCTGGCGAAGTCGCGAGAACCCTCGAACTGGGTGCCGCTGTCGAGGCCGGCTTGTGCGGCGTATTCGAAACCTACGATGGGACTGGCCGACCGCTGGGCTTGACCCATGAACACATTCCGGAGGTCGCCTATCAGGTGGTGCTTGCAGGTGATCTGGATATTCTCAGTCGAGCACATGGCCTGGACGCGGCGCTGCGCTGGATTCGCGACCAGTCGGATCGGCGTTATCCCGCCTCCCTCGCGTCGTTGCTCATGGATAACGCCAGGGAGTGTCTGGCAGACCTGGAAGGCCTCTCGCAACACCCGGCCGACGCGCAGGCCGAACGTTCGGTCTCGCTGACATTGGTGGGGGACGTGATTGACTTGAAGCTACCTTGGCTGGCGGGGCATTCGCGGCGGGTGGCGCATGTTGCGATGGAGGCTGCACGTTTGTGGGGGCTAGGTGAACCTTCCCTGACTGCGATCGGCAAGGCAGCGCTCGTTTACGGTCTCGGCCGGGCAGCCGTTTCCAACCAGCTCTGGAATACCGCCGGGGCGCTTTCTTATAGCGCCGTGGAGCGGGTGCACCTCGTCCCCTACTGGACGCAGCAGGCGCTGAGGCCTATCAGTGAGCTGGCCGTGTCTGCGGAGATTGCAGCCCATGCTTACGAGCGGCTGAATGGCAGTGGTTATTTTCGAGGCGTGATGGGTGATGCACTGTGTGCCGAGCACCGACTGTTCGCCACCTCCGTGGCCTGGGTCGCACTAAGGGAAGCCCGGCCATGGAGGACGGCCTATGGCGAATCGGAGGCGGCCAGTCTGCTCGCACAGGATGCCGCCGGTGGCTTGTTCGACAAGGATGTTTGTGACGCGGTTATCGCCGCTGCCCGTGGCGAGCGTCGGACTCATCAGCCGAAGGGCTCGTTACTCACCGCACGCGAGTGTGACGTGCTCCTGGAAATCAGCCGCGGCGCTAGTAACAAGCAGGTGGCGCGACTGCTGGACATCAGTCCGAGCACGGTTCGCACCCACATGGAAAGCATATTTCGCAAATTGGAATGCTCGACCCGAGCCGCCGCGACCCTGAAAGGATTGACGCTGGGTTTGATCGCCTGATGCCGAGTAGCGCCAGGTTAATCGGCGAGTGAGGCTCGTTTGTACAATCGATGGGCGACGTTTACGCGGGTCCATCCTTGGCGGGCGGATTGGCGCGAGCCAGGGCGATGAATGCCTTGATCGCGGCGGAGGGGTTGCGGCGGTTCGGGTAGTACAGGCAGAGCTTGTCTCTGGGCGGCGTCCAATCTTCCAATACCCGCTCGAACTGTCCGGCCTCGATTTCATCCCGGACGTCCTGCTCCATGAAAAAGCCGAGCCCCATGCTTTCCTGTACCGCTGCTTTGACGACGCTCGGTTCATCAAGCGTGAGCGGCCCGCTTACATCGAGCCTGGTCACTTCTCCATCTCGCTCGAAATGCCACGGGAAAATCGCCCCATTGGGCAGACGGACACGCACGCACCGATGGTTGAGCAGATCAGGCGGTGTTCGTGGCCTGCCGTATTGGTCGAAGTACGCCGGTGTACCGACCACGGCGTACCGTTGCGGCAGGCCGAGGGGGATCACGATCATATCGCTCGGCACGAGGCTCGCGGAACGTACGCCGAAATCGAAGCCGTCAGCGACGATATCCACCAGGCGGCCTTCGGTGACAAGGTCGATGTGTACCTTCGGATGATGCCGCAAGAATTCCACCACCAATGGCAGGAGTGCTGCTCGAGCAGCGCTGGCGAACGCATTGATGCGCAGCGTACCCGAAGGGCCGGCATTGTGAGATCGCACCGCGTCGAGCGCCGCGCGCAAATCCTGCAGGGCCGGCCCCACCTGCTCCAGAAAAATCCTGCCGGCCTCGGTGACGGCCACGCTGCGGGTCGTGCGATTGAACAATCGCGTTTCGAGGCTTGCTTCCAGTTTAGCGATGGTGCTGCTTAACGCGGTGGTTGAGACATTCAGATCGATGGCGGCTTGTCGAAACGAAGCCCTGCGGGCAACCGCTATAACAGCGTCCAGCTCGCTCAGGCCTAAACGAGGGTCTGACATGAATTGTCCTGGATTATGGGATAGGTCATAAGGTTTATCCCAGTTGAGCAAACTATCAGTCAGGTCGCAAGATCACTCCAGGTAATCCATCCAGGAGATCAACAAATGAGCCTTCAGCTTCCCGTCGCCGTTGAGACGTACTTCGATGTCAGCAATGGCGGCGACCTATCACAACTTGCGAGCTGCTTCTGCTCGCATGCCAGGGTGTTCGATGAAAACAAAACGCATGAAGGCATTCAGGCCATCGACGTCTGGCAGAAGGAGGTCCGGCGGGCTTTCTCTTTTGAAGTCCAACCTCTGCAGGCAATGCAGGGAGAGGGCAGGCTGACCGTCATTGCACGGCTTACCGGCCATTTTCCCGGTAGCCCGGTCCAGATGAGTCACGTCTTCACGCTGGAGAGCGATCGCATAGCCTCCTTGGAGATCACGCCATGCTGAACCTTGGCTTGAGTGGTAAGCGAGTCCTCGTCACCGGAGGCACCAAGGGCATCGGGAAAGCTGTAGTCGACCTGTTTCTGGCCGAGGGCGCGAAGGTGATTACCTCTGCTCGGGAGCCAAACAGTGCCCTGCCGGATGGCCTGTTGGTTCTGGCCGATCTTTCGACCCGGGAAGGCTGTGATGCCGTCATCGCCGCGACCCGACAGCGACTGGGCAGTGTGGACATCATCATCCATGTCCTGGGTGGTTCGTCGGCACCTGGCGGCGGCTTCGCTGCACTGGACGAAGAGCAGTGGCAACGTGAGCTCAATCTGAATCTGTTTCCGGCCGTGCGCCTGGATCGTGCCTTGCTCCCGGATATGCTGGAGCGAAAGGAAGGGGTCATCCTCCACGTGACCTCCATCCAGAGTCGGCTGCCTCTGCCGGACGCTACGACAGCCTACGCAGCGGCCAAGGCTGCGCTTTCAACTTACAGCAAGAGTTTATCGAAAGAGGTTTCGCCCAAAGGCGTCCGTGTTGTCCGGGT
The DNA here is from genome assembly GCF_029959925.1 of Pseudomonas sp. PS02303. Classification (NCBI taxonomy): domain Bacteria; kingdom Pseudomonadati; phylum Pseudomonadota; class Gammaproteobacteria; order Pseudomonadales; family Pseudomonadaceae; genus Pseudomonas; species Pseudomonas sp. PS02303. The sequence goes on along the minus strand of NZ_JASCOM010000002.1, from coordinate 92,330 downwards.
TTCGCCGGGCTGGGTTGAAACCGAAGCCTCGGTCGCATTGGCCGAGCGACTCGCGCAGGAGGCAGGGACTGACTATCAAGGCGGCAAGCAGATCATCATGGAAGCACTAGGGGGCATCCCGCTCGGGCGCCCATCGACGCCGTCAGAGGTTGCCGACCTGATTGGCTTTCTGGCTTCGCCTCGAGCTTCATCTATCACGGGCAGTGAGTTTGTCATCGACGGCGGAACGGTGCCGACTGTCTAGCCGTCTTTTTCGCGCGAATTTGCCGAATGCCGAAACCAGCGACCAGCGCGTGTTCACTGCCGGTGGACATTTGGCGGATGTCCGCTTGGCCGTTAGCTGCATTTCATCATTGGCAGCTACCGACCCCGGCATTCGCCCCCTCGGAATCGGGCATCAGGACGGGACAATTTGCCTGATTGAGCTACTGTCTAATCACATTACCGCAGGCCACAGCGCTATGAGCAATTCGGATTCTTCGCCTCCCGTCCCTGAACCGGGCCGGATTGCACGTCGCGGTATCGGTAACGAAACGGGGTGGGGTCGCTGGCTTCCTGGACTTCGCACGCTACGCGGGTACCGGGTTGCCTGGTTGCGTCACGACATCATGGCCGGGCTGGTGCTCACCACGATGTTGGTGCCCGTTGGCATCGCCTACGCCGTGGCATCGGGCGTGCCCGGCATCTATGGCCTCTATGCGACCATCGTTCCTCTGATCGCTTACGCGTTGTTTGGGCCCAGCCGAATTCTGGTGCTTGGCCCGGATTCTTCATTGGCCGCCGTTATTCTCGCGGTCGTCCTGCCCCTTTCGGGCGGCGATCCACAACGCGCCATCGCACTGGCGGGCATGATGGCGATCGTTTCAGGAACGGTGTGCATCCTGGCGGGTATCATGCGCTTAGGGTTCATTACGGAGTTGCTGTCCAAACCGATCCGTTACGGGTACATGAACGGCATCGCGTTGACTGTACTCATCAGCCAATTACCCAAGCTCTTCGGTTTTTCGATTGAGTCAGACGGCCCGCTGAGAAACATATGGGCCGTCGTCACCGCGGTGATGGAAGGAAAGACCAACTGGACCGCGTTCATGATCGGCGCAGCCACCTTGATCGTGATCCTGTTACTCAAGGATTACAAACGCGTGCCGAGCATCTTGATTGCAGTGGCAGGCGCCACTGTCGTTGTCGGTATGCTGGACCTTGGTACACGCGCGGGGGTGTCGGTACTCGGTTCGCTTCCACAAGGTTTACCGGAGTTGACCATCCCCTGGATCACCCGAGCCGATATTATCCCCGTGCTCATCGGCGGCTGCGCCGTCGCACTTGTGTCGTTCGCCGACACCAGTGTGCTCTCTCGTGTCTATGCAGCACGGACCAGAACCCACGTCGATCCGAACCAGGAGATGGCAGGGCTCGGTTTTGCCAATCTGGCGGCCGGATTTTTTCAAGGTTTTCCGATCAGTAGCAGTTCCTCTCGTACCCCTGTCGCCGAAGCTGCGGGCGCCAAAACCCAGTTGACCGGCGTTGTCGGCGCATTGGCCGTGGCCCTGCTGCTGATGGTGGGGCCGGACCTGTTGCAGAGTTTGCCCAGCAGTGCATTGGCAGCGGTGGTGATCGCGTCGGCCATCGGTCTGATTGAAGTCGCTGACCTGCGACGCATTTATCGCATCCAGCGCTGGGAGTTCTGGTTGTCGATCGTCTGCACTGTCGGCGTGGCCGTGTTCGGCGCAATCGAGGGCATCGGCCTGGCCATCGTGGTCGCCGTCATCGAATTTCTGTGGGATGGTTGGCGGCCGTATTCCGCAGTGCTGGGACAAGCCAAGGGGGTCAAGGGCTACCACGATATCCAGCGCTATCCCGACGCAAGCCTCATCCCCGGCCTGGTGCTATTTCGCTGGGATGCGCCGTTGTTTTTCGCCAACGCCGAACTGTTCAATGACCGCGTGCTGGACGCAGTGGCTGCATCGCCAACGCCCGTGCGCTGGTTAGTCGTTGCAGCGGAACCCGTCACCAGTGTCGACGTCACTTCTTCCGACATGCTATTGGAGCTGGACGAAACCCTGCGCGCCGCAGGCATCAAGTTGTGCATGGCCGAGATGAAGGACCCGGTCAAAGACAAGCTGAAGCGATTCGGTCTTTTCGCGCGACTTGGCGAAACGGCATTCTTTCCCACCATTGACGATGCCGTCGACAGCTACCTGGTGATCCATTCGAGGGATGGGGCAGGGCAGGACGAGACACGCTGAGTGGCGATCGTGCTCGAGCGACTGCTATTGGGCCTGCAGCAGTCGCTTGCGAGTTGCAGAATCGGCGATAAGCGGTCCGCCTGCGTCCAGGGTGATGCCTCTGCATGCAGATAGGATCTCTGCCTATCGGCACTCCGACTTACGCTACGACCTACCGATTTGAAATAACTTGCAAACCTTGCGGGATTGAGAAACCCCACACGCCTCTCTAGATTTGAACTCGCAATGCCGGGCCCCTCTGACAGCTAACCGCTGCCATGTCGGAGTTGCAGTTTGTATAACTTCGACACCTAGAGGAGGGGCTTATGACTGCCCTGGAACCGTTCTTCCTGGCCGAGTTTCTCGGCACCGCCACTTGGTTGTGGCTCGCCTTTATCAGCATCGTAATAGGCCTGTTGGTGTTCGACCTCGGGGTGCTGCACCGTGAGCAGCGAGAAATCGGTGTTCGTGAAAGTCTGCTGCTGTCAGCCGGCTATATCACGGCTGGTTTGCTGTTCGGCCTCTGGGTCTGGCAGATCAAAGGCGGTGACGCCGGGATGGATTTCTACACCGGCTTTCTGATCGAGAAATCGTTGTCGATGGACAACGTATTCCTGATGGCGATGATCTTCAGCTTTCTCGCAATCCCCCGTAAGTATCAACACGAGGTGCTGTTCTGGGGCATTCTCGGTGTCATTGTGCTGCGTGCGATCATGATTGGCCTGGGGGCGGCGCTGATCGCCGAGTTCAGCTGGATTCTCTATGTGTTCGGCATTTTCCTGCTGCTGACCGGCGTGAAGATGCTGTTCAGCAAGATCGATGCCCAGCCGAACCTCAGCGAAAACCTGCTGGTGAAGTTTCTGCGCAAACACATGCGGGTGACCGAGCGACTGCATGAAGGGCGCTTCTTCGTCCGCCAGGCGGACGCCAGCGGCAAGTCCGTGGTCTGGGTGACGCCGTTGTTCCTAGCCCTGGTGCTGATCGAGTGTGCCGACCTGGTGTTCGCGGTGGACAGTGTGCCGGCGATCTTCGCCATTACCCAAGACCCCTTCATTGTCTACACCTCCAACATCTTTGCCATCCTTGGCCTGCGTGCGTTGTATTTCGCTTTGGCGGCGATGATTCACCGTTTCGCCTACCTCAAGTACGCGCTGGCACTGGTGCTGGTGTTTATCGGTGCCAAGATCTTCCTGGTCGGCATCATCGGCAAGATTCCCGCGGTCATTTCCTTGAGCGTGACCCTGGGGTTGCTGCTGAGCGGTGTGCTGCTGTCGCTGTGGAAAACCCGCGATCAGGCCTCTGCCGGCCCGCAGGTGTAAATCCCCAAAGGTGGCGGCCAGCACCGATTGTCGCCTCAGTTTCAACCGAAACTGACGCCCAAATCGGTCGACCACTCGGCGTCAGTGTCGGTGTCCTGGGCCGTGTTCAAGACGGGCGGTTCTGGCAAGAGCAGTGGCAAGGCGCACATAAACGTGGCGCCTTGTCCCTTGATGCTCGTGGCCCAGATCCTGCCGTCATGAAATTCGATGATCGAGCGGCAAATAGACAGCCCCATGCCCAGCCCTTCAGCCTTGGTGGTATAGAACGGGTTGAACAGTGACGGCAAATCGGCGACATCAATGCCTTCGCCGCTGTCATTGACTTCAATGATCACTTCGTTGCGCTCAACCCTCGTGCAAATGTTCAGCGAGCGCGCTCCTTCACTCAGATTGCCCATGGCCTGGCAGGCGTTCATGACGAGATTGATGATGACTTGTTGCAACTGCACGCGATCGCCATTGATGCGAGCGTCGGCGGCATCCAGCAACAAATGCTGTTTGATGTGTTTATGACTCATCTCATGCTGAACCAGCAGCAGAGTGTCAGTCACGATTTTGTCGAAGGCATGATGTTGACGTTGTGGGACGCACTTCTTCGACAACGCACGGATGCCGGTGATGACGTCACTGGCGCGCATCGAACGTTGCGCCCCGGTCAGAAAAGCCTGATTGTGGCGCAATTCATTAGTCGATGGTCACTATCCGGATCGAAAAAACATGCGCCGACATGAACAGCAGGGTGATGTAGAGCACGGCATGCGCGAGATCCGAGTCAATCAATAGATTGATGACGGAGATAGTGGCGATTGTTGAACCGCAGGTCGAGGCGAATGTAGCGCAGGATCAACTAGCCAAACCCCAGCGCCAGGAAGCCATAGACACCGAACAGGGCAGCGTGGGCATGTAGCGGGGTGGTGTTCAAACCTTGTATGTAGAACAGCGCGATTGGCGGGTTGATCAGGAAACCGAAGACTCCGGCACCGAGCATGTTCCAGAAGGCGCAGGCCACGAAAAACTGTAATGGCCAACGCACGCGTTCCATCCACGGGGCGCGGTCGCGCAGACGCCCGTTTTCCCCAGGCCAACTCAGTTTCCCACTCAAGTCGTTGGTTTCGACTACAGTGGTAAGACTCTGCATAAAGCCATAACAAGACGGAGAGTTTTCCATGCGAGTAACCAGTCGCTTTAGCCTCTTTGCGGCCACCGCTGCGTTGACAGTCTCGTGCGCAGCTAACGCCGCACCTGTGTTCATAAACATCCTTACAGGTGGTACTAGCGGGGTTTATTACCCCATTGGGGTTGGGCTGTCACAGATATACAGCGATGGGATACCGGGTGCGAAGACTTCTGTCCAAGCGACCAAAGCCTCGGTGGAAAATCTCAACCTTTTACAAGCTGGTCGTGGGGAGCTCGCTCTGGCGCTTGGTGACTCTGTGGCTGATGCAAAAAACGGCGTGGAAGATGCAGGATTCAAGGCCCCGCTGACAAAGTTGCGAGCAATTGCAGGCGCCTATCCGAACTACATTCAAATTGTTGCGAATAAAGAGTCCGGCATCAAAACCTTGGCGGATTTGAAAGGGAAAACCATCTCCGTCGGCGCCCCGAAGTCCGGTACCGAACTGAACGCACGTGCGATTTTCAAAGCGGCGGGATTGACGTACGAAGACATGAGCAAAGTCCAATACCTACCCTTCGCGGAGTCGGTAGAGCTGATCAAAAACCGTCAGTTAGATGCCACGCTTCAGTCCTCGGGGTTAGGCATGGCGGCCATCCGCGACCTTTCCTCAACCATGCCATTGAACTACGTCGCGATCCCTCCTGATGTGGTTACGAAAATCGGCAATGCCGCTTATCAGCCTGCACAAATTCCAGCCAATACCTATGACGGACAACCTGAGTCAGTGCCTACTGTGGCGATCACTAATATTTTTGTGACGCGCGAGGACGTCTCGGAGGATGTTGCCTACCAGATGACCAAGCTGATGTTCGAAAACCTCACTCGCCTGGGTAATTCTCACTCAGCCGCCAAGGACATCAAGTTGCAAAATGCTGCCAGGAACCTACCCATTCCACTTCACCCCGGTGCCGAGCGCTACTACAAGGAAGCTGGAGCGCTGTAATCCAAAAATGCGCCACGGGGATGGTCGCTAGAGCGATAGAGCGGTTCGTACCCTTCTATGTAGTTTTGAGGCAGGTACCCAATGAGCGAAGATCATCATGGCATCGCCGCCAACCCACGCGACTGGCCTAAGACGCTGTTCTACGTGGCGTTGTTGTTTTCAGTTTTCCAGATTGTCACCGCTGCGTTTGCGCCGGTTTCCAGCCAGGTGCTGCGCGCGGTGCACGTTGGTTTCCTGTTGTGGGTGGTGTTTCTGAGTTACCCGGCGTATGGCAGAGCACGTCCTTGGCAGCCGCTGGCCTGGATATTGAGCCTCGCGGGGATTACCACTGCTCTGTATCAATGGTTCTTCGAGGCGGATTTGATCCAGCGTTCAGGTGACCTGACTACAGCTGACATGGTGGTTGGGCTGGTATTGATCGCCTTGGTGTTTGAGGCGGCGCGTCGGGTGATGGGGATCGCTTTGCCTGTCATCTGTGGTTTGTTTCTGGCCTACGGTCTATTGGGTGAATACCTGCCAGGCGACCTGGCTCATCGAGGCTACGGATTCGATCAAATCGTCAACCAGTTGTCATTCGGCACCGAAGGTCTCTACGGCACACCAACTTACGTTTCCGCTACCTATATTTTCCTGTTCATTTTGTTCGGGTCCTTCCTCGAACAGGCGGGAATGATCAAATTGTTCACTGACTTCGCGATGGGATTGTTTGGCCACAAACTCGGGGGGCCGGCAAAAGTATCGGTCGCGTCATCGGCTTTGATGGGGACGATCACAGGCTCAGGCATTGCGAACGTTGTCACAACCGGGCAGTTCACGATTCCATTGATGAAGCGCTTCGGCTACAAGGCAGCATTTGCTGGCGGCGTAGAGGCGACTTCGAGCATGGGCAGCCAACTGATGCCGCCTGTGATGGGGGCTGTCGCGTTTATTATGGCGGAAACAATTAATGTCCCGTTTGTAGAGATCGCCAAAGCTGCGTTAATTCCAGCCATCCTGTATTTCGGTTCGGTGTTCTGGATGGTTCACCTTGAGGCAAAACGCTCCGACCTTAAGGGGTTACCCAAAGACCAATGTCCCAGCGCATGGGGTGCGGTAAAGGAAAGCTGGTATTTGCTGATTCCGCTTTTTGTCCTGGTCTACCTGCTGTTTTCCGGACGTACTCCGCTGTTCTCCGGAATGGTGGGTCTGGCGCTAACAGCCATCGTTATTCTCGGTTCGGCAATCATTCTCCGGGTGTCCAGTTTCGCGTTGCGGTGTGCGTTCTGGATCGCGCTTGGTGTCCTCTGCGTCGGTTTTTTCCAGTTGGGTATTAGCGTGATCTTTGCGGTGATCGCCACGTTAGTGGTCATCTGCTGGTTCATTCAGGGAGGCCGAGCAACCCTGAGTATTTGCCTGCATGCGTTAGTCGAAGGTGCTCGCCATGCTGTACCGGTCGGGATTGCTTGCGCGCTAGTGGGAATCATCATCGGCGTAGTGTCATTGACGGGGATAGCCTCGACTTTCGCTGGTTACATACTGGCCATCGGCAGGGATAATTTGTTGTTGTCACTCATACTGACGATGATTACCTGCCTTGTGTTGGGCATGGGTATCCCGACGATTCCCAACTACATCATTACCAGTTCGATTGCAGCACCTGCTCTGCTTGAGTTGGGTGTGCCGCTGATCGTGTCGCACATGTTCGTTTTCTATTTCGGAATTCTTGCAGACCTTACGCCACCGGTTGCTTTGGCATGCTTTGCCGCAGCGCCCATCGCCAAGGAAACAGGATTCAAGATCAGTCTGTGGGCGGTTCGTATTGCATTGGCTGGCTTTGTCATTCCGTTCATGGCGGTCTACAACCCTGCGCTCATGATGCAAGGCGACAATTTGTGGATGACGGCTTATATGTTGGTGAAGACAGTGTTGGCCGTTGGCCTCTGGGGAATGGCGTCCACAGGTTATCTGCAACAGAAGATGCCGATTTGGGAGCGTGTATTGAGTTTCGCCGCAGGTGCTTTGTTGGTCGTTGCGCTGCCGTTGACTGACGAAATCGGTTTCGTGCTGGGTGTGATGCTGATACTTCAGCATGTCTGGCGGTCTCGCCGTGGCGGACTGGCCAGAGCATGATCGGTTTGTGCCTGGGGCTGGCGGGAGTCGCCTGGGCCCAACTCCCAATCTCGAGCTTTACACTGGCTTGGAATCACACAATCGAAAAAATCCGTTGGGAGGAAGACTACCGCGTCTCGGAGCAGGGACTCGTGCTCACCGAGGCCAGGGTCAAAGGGAATGGCGCGGGTATGGAGATTCCCCCGGAGGCCAGGTTGGAAAAAGGCAGTTGGCACTATCAACGTCACCTGCCGCCCTTGCAGCCTCTGAGTCTGGGACGCACCCCGCAAGCAGGTGACTACCAGTTATGCTTCGATCAACAATGTCATGAGATGAGCGAGTGGCTAGGGCCTCCCGTCAGCAATCCGGCCTCAGTGGATCTATGGAGTTGCTGGACGTACTCAGGACAACGCTAAGTGGCCGGGGTAGCACAAACGTGAAAGCCCTGTCCGGATACGAACGTCCAGTACCCGGACAGGGGAGGCATCAGCTCATGCCCAGCCAGTTTGGTAAAGCCAGGGAGATCCAAGGCACGTAGGTAATCAGGATCAGGAACAGGAACAGTATCATCAGCCAAGGCATGGCGGCTCTGATGGTTGCCGGCAGTGTCATACCCGTCACAGCAGAGGTCACGAACAGGTTCAGACCCACGGGCGGCGTGATCAAGCCGATCTCCAGATTCACCACCATAATGATGCCCAGGTGAATCGGATCGATACCCAGCTTCATGGCGATGGGGAAGAGGATCGGTGCCAGGATCAGGATGATGGCCGAAGGTTCCATAAAGGCCCCCGCAATCAACAGCACAATGTTCACCACCAGCAGGAACATCATCGGTGTCAGACCCGCCTCTATCACCCACACGGTGATCTGTTGCGGTAGTTGCTCGGTGGTCAAAACGTGCGCGAAGAGCATGGCGTTGGCAATAATGAACATCAGCATGATGCTCAGCTTGGCCGAGTCCAGCAGGACCTTTGGCGTTTCGCGGAACGTCAGGTCTTTGTAGACGAACAAGGCGATGAAGGCCGAGTACACGGCCGCCACCGCCGCAGCTTCGGTGGGGGTAAACATCCCGGAGTAGATACCTCCCAGGATGATGAACATCAGCAGTAGACCCCAGATCGCCTTGCGTGCCGTGCCAAGCCATTCACGGAACGTCGCGCGCGGCATGGCGGGCAGCTTTTTCTTCACGGCGACGATGTAGATCGCCACCATCAGCGCCAACCCCAGCAGCAGGCCTGGTAACACGCCCGCCATGAACAGTTTGCCGACAGACGTTTCGGTCGCGGCGGCGTAGACCACCATGACGATCGAGGGTGGAATCAGGATGCCCAGGGTCCCAGCGTTACAGACGATCCCCGCGCCGAAGGCCTGCGGATAACCGGAGCGGACCATGCCGGCAATGGCAATTGAACCCACCGCCGCCACAGTGGCTGGGCTCGATCCTGAAAGGGCAGCGAACAACATGCACGCCAACACGGCAGCGATAGCCAGACCACCACGGATATGACCGACACAGGCATTGGCAAAGTCAATCAGCCGCCGAGCGACGCCACCGGTGGTCATGAAGGCCCCCGCGAGCAGAAAGAACGGGATGGCCAGCAGCGTGTAGTGCTCCGACGTTTCGAACAACTTGATCGCCAGTGAGCGCACCGAGTCCGGGCTGAAAAAAACGATGGTCAGTGAGCCTGCCAACCCCAGGGAGATAGCAATGGGAACGCCGATCAACATCAGCACGAACAATGATGCAAAGAGGAAGGCAATGGTCATGACTTGTCATCCTCGTGTTCGGTCAGCTTCAACGCATCTGCGGCTTCATCAGCCAGGCCCAGGCCGGTCTGCCTGTTTTGCAGGATGCGCACGAGAATTTCAGCGAAACGGATGAAAACCAAGGCGAACCCTACGGGGACGATCAACCCGATGTGCCATTGCATGATCCCGTATTGGCCCAGGTCTTCGGCGCCAATTTGGGCAACCATCAGGGTCTGGATCCAGCCAAAACTGGCGATGCTGAGCAGCCCGGCATAAGTCAGGCAGAAAAGGCAGGCGATAATGCCAATGAACCGTTGCACCGGTTTACTGGCCAACTTGACCAGGGCGTCGACGCCGATATGGCCCGCGGTGCGCACGCCGTACGACAGCCCGAAAAATATCAGCCAGCCAAACAGGGCCTTGGTCAGTGAGGTGCTCCAGGTCATGGCTTGCGCCATACCCATGACGCCGTCGCCGATGGCGAACAGCGATTCGCTGGCGCTTTCCCAGCTCTCGGCGAGACGGTAGAACAGGGTGTAGAGGTTGTTGAGGACAACGTAGACGAATGTTACCAACGTCATGGCCGCCAGAAGGAAGACGATGAAGCCTTCCTCGAAGTGTTCCCAGATGCGCCGAAGAGCATTCATGGATGGCATCTCCTGTAGCGGATGGCAGGCAGGTGCTGCCAAGGCGGCAACACCTGTCGTCCACCGATCATTGGGCCTGGTTGGCAGCTTCAGCCGCGGTGATCAGCTCGGCGCCGATATCGCCTTCGAACTTCTTCCACACGGGCTTCATCGCAACGCGCCATTGGTCGCGCTGCTCAGGCGTCAGGATGATGATCTCGGTGGTCTTGGCCGCAATGATGCTCTGCTTGGCGTTCTGATTCAGCTGCTCGGCCTCTTTGTTCACATGGGCGGTGACTTCGACGAGGATCTTGTCCAGCTCGCCACGAAGCTCTGGCGATAAACCATTCCAGAATTTGGTGTTGGTGATCAGCATGTAGTCCAGTACACCGTGGTTGGATTCGGTGATGTACTTCTGTACTTCATGCATTTTCTGGCTGTAAATGTTCGAGTAAGGATTCTCCGCTCCGTTGACAACACCGGTCTGCAAGCCTTGATAAACCTCGGCGAAGCTCATCTTGCGTGGATTGGCGCGTATGACCTTGAACTGTTCCTCTAGCACGGCAGAGGCCTGCACCCGGAACTTCAACCCACGGGCATCACCCGGCACTCGGAGCGCTTTGTTCGCGGACAGTTGTTTCATCCCGTTGTGCCAATAGGCCAGTCCTGTGATGTTTTTGTCTTCCATGGACTTGAGCAGTCCCTGGCCCTGCGGGCTCAGCTGAAAGCGGTCAACGGCGGAGATGTCATCAAACAGGAAAGGCAGGTCGAACAGTTGAACGGTCTTGGTGTAGTGCTCGAACTTGGCCAGCGACGGTGCAATCATCTGTACGTCCCCGAGCAGTAAGGCTTCCATCTCTTTGCCATCGCCAAACAACGAAGAGTTGGGGTAGACCTCTACTTTGACCTTGCCGGGCAAGCGTTCTTCCACCAGTTTCTTGAACAGCAGGGCGCCTTGGCCTTTGGGAGTCTGCTCTGCAACGACGTGGGAGAATTTTATAATCACCGGATCAGCAGCCATGACCGTGCTCATGGTGCCAAGGGCAAGGGCGCAGGCGAGTGCTTTCCACATGGGTTTGAACATGGGGGGAATTCCTCTTGTTTTAGTTTTTCGTGCGATTCCATGCTCTGAAAAGCATGCGCACGGCGGACAAGAGCAAGTCTAGGCAGAAAACCGCGATTTGAAAGGCGATGACTGAATGTAGTTAGAAATCTTGTCTGTAAGAGGGTGTCGCCTTCGGAAACACTCTCTTACAATATTAACGCTCGGCGTGAATGCGCTAAGGGTTAGCGGCGTGTCGTGTTTAATCGGTTTCGGTGATTTCGGCGTTTTTATCCGGCGTTTATTGCATGGTCAACGTCAACTGATATGCCCCCTGGGCCCGGTTAGTACGGATGACCGTCACGACGCCACTGCCCATTTCAAGTTGCACGTTCTCGCCTTTCAGTATCGATTCGTCAATCTTATGCGGTATTGATAAGCCCAGCGCTCTCACCGAGAGGCGCTTGGTGGCTTTGATCATTTCACGCTTGGCATCATCGGCGAGAGAGGGCGACGCGATATCGATGATCAGACTGAGATGTTCAGGTATGTGGTCGGCGCCTTGAGCAACAAATCTAATAGTATTGCCGCTAGTACTGTCGGCGCGGATATCCCGTACAGGACTCGAACAACCTTCCGTCCCATCCGCGCTGGTCGACCATGTATTCGCGCGCAGTCGAGTATCGCTGTCAGGGCCCGAAAACACAGTATCTTTCGCAATCCAGCTAGGCGGACCAGCGAATCCAAAATTCGCTATCGCAACAATAGCCAATAGCCAATAGCCAATAGCCAATAGCCAATAGCCAATAGCCAATAGCCAATAGCCAATAGCATGGGCAGAAATTTTATAGCGTTTTCTCCAATGCAAATATATGGGCTAAGACATCCCTCCACGGAACAGATTTATTGTCCGCTGAAAATAGCATTTAATGGCTTCTACGATCGGTTGCCTGACTAACCTCTTAGTGTGACCAGGTAACACCTAAGAATAATTACTTGGCTTGTCTAAGCGCTTCGATAACGAAGGTGACAGCTGCAATTGTGCGCAGTGCCTTTGTATGGCGAAATTATACAAACGCTGTGAATTGTCATGGTTCAATGAGGCGATAGGAGCGCCGAATCTTTATGAGGGCCGCTCATTGAGCAAATGCCCAGTCGCAAGAAAACGCTTGTCAAAGCGAACAGCGTTATCGCAATGTCCAGGTGGAATTGGCGCACGCTAACCGTGTCGCGACGATGGGCCAACTGGCAGCTTCGATAGCCCATGAAGTCAGCCAGCCTATTGCCGCCACCGTTATGGGGGCTCACGCTGCGCTGCGTTGGATGGGCGCCCAGCCACCTAATCTTGGCGAGATAAAACAGGTACTCGACAACGTGATTAAGGATGCTCATCGCGCGGCCGAGGTTCTGGATCGGATCCGGGGGCATATCCGCAAGGCCCCGCCACAAAAGGGACCCGTAGACATCGCGAAAATCATCGGCGAAATGGTCGAATTCACTCGCAGTCAGGCAACCAGTAATGGTGCTTCGGTGCATACAGACATCGCGCAAGATTTGCCGTTAGTACACGGCGATCGTGTAGAACTGCAACAGGTGTTGCTGAATTTGATTTTTAACGCTTTAGAGGCAATGAGCAGCGTCTACGGCGGCGAGAGACAGTTACAGATCAACGCCGAGATGGAAGAGCAGGGCAGCGAGCTGGTGCAGGTGAGCGACAGCGGCCCAGGGTTCGCTGCAGGTGAAACCGAGCGGGTGTTCACCGCTTTCTATACGACCAAGGCGACCGGCCTGGGCAAGGGGCTGTCAATCTGACATTCGATCATAGAGGCGCATGGCGGTCGATTATGGGCAAGTTCGAATCAGCCCCGGGGAGCGATGATTCAATTCTCTCTGCCGCCTCATACGCCTGCCTGATCGGTCGCGACTAGCCCTCTGCCTTGTCGATATTCGTGGGTAGGTCGTCCTGCCCCGGTAACTCAGTAATTACACTGAAGTCACTCACCTCAACGGCCCCCAACCCGTAGCCCAGCAAGTGAAAAGAGAACGCCTTGCGCGGCTGCGGATTGTCGAAACTGAAGTGCATCTCCAATGGCTGATCCGCAGTGACAATCATTTCTGCGGGGAGGCCCAATGGGACATCCTGTTCCCGCTCCTTGGCCTTGAGCAGAATGTAGGCATCCTGTTGTGGATCTACCGAGCGCACGGTCAGACGCACGCGAGTGAGTGAGCCCTTTGGCATTTCCAGGTACTGCGCACCAATGAGGTTATCGGCCCAGTCATCCTTGATCGCTGTCTGAAGAGGGATGATGGCGGAACTGCCGAACTGGTAGTGCTGGTTCAAGGGGGTGCGCAGCAGCGAATGATCCAGCGCCGTCGCTCTGGCTGCGATTTGACGGGCGCGCTTGCCTCCGTACTGACCAGTCAAGGTCGCATGTTCCGCGATGAAGCCTGGGCTGGCGTAATTCCGGCAGCGCTGTTGAAAGTCACACTCGGTCAATGTGCCCTGACCATTGTGATAGCGCAGCTTGTCGTTGGTGAACGACATGATTTCGCGGCCCGTTTCATAGTCGCGAAACAGCGAGCGACCGCTCAAGGCTGGGGGGAAGGGCAAGGCGAAATAGTCGAGTATCGAGGCACTCAGATCGACATGCCCGTAAACCCCGGACTTCACCTTGGGCAACTGATCCTGCTCGGGCGCGAGCATTAGATTGAAGCCCCAAGAGGACGCCAGGCGCACTCCATCGATACCGTGGGATTCATCCGAGGTGATCACCACCAGGGTGTCTTTCAACATTCCCTGACGTTCCAGGCCGTTGAGGAATTGCCCAAGCGCATCATCCAGATACCCGACGGCGGCCTGCTTGGGTGTGTCGTAGCGCTCCAGGTAGTCTTCAGGAGCCGAATAGGGCTGGTGGGTGCCAACTGTCAGTAGCGTCAGCATCCACGGTTTTTTCTGTTTTTTCAGCTGGCCAACGTACTCAAGGGCTCCTTCGAAGAAGGCCTTGTCGTCCTTGCCCCAAGGGAATTCCAGGTAGTTGCTGTTGGTGAACCATTCCAGTCCATGAGTGGCATCGAAACCGATGTGCGGCATGATCTTGTCTTTTGCCATGAAACGCAGGCCCGCACCCTGGAGATAGTGCGTGGCGAATCCGTTCTGGTGTAACTGGGCTGGCAGGCATGCTTGATTGCGTTCGCTCTGGGTCAACATTTCCACACCCTTCGGCGTGCCGTTGTCCAGTTTGTCGTAATCGCCACACAGCATTGCATACAGACCGCGAATGGTTTGGTGGCTGTGAAGGACGTAGTCCGGCGTATTCATGCCGCGCTCTGCCCATCGACTGAGATTGGGCATGAGATTTTCCTGATAGCTGCTGTGCAAGGCTTCGCGATTAACACCCACGTAGGCGCCGGGAATACCTTCCAGTGCGATGATCAACACATTCCGCGCCCGCCCGGGAGCGGCGAGCAGTTTCTGTCCGTCCAGATCGAGTTGGGTGAGTCCCGCCATTTGTGGAGGGACATCGACAACATCACCTGCCAACCATTCTTCAGCACTTGACTGAACGTCTCCAACGCTCGCGGACAGTAACTGATGCGGGAGGTTGAACAAGCGCCAGGGGTCTTCGTCGGTGGGGTAGAGGTGTTGGGCACCCCAGTGGCCGATCAACAGCAGCAACGGTGCTGCCCACACGCTGCGTGGTAAGGCTGGAGTAGGTTTGGAGCGGCCCATCCACTGCGTGATCAACCAGATCGCCAGTCCAAAGCACAGGGTGGCTGCCAGCCATGGCTGGGCGAAACCACCGCCGGCAGAGTTTTCCAAAAATTGAGGGTCAATCAAGTACTGCAGGTCTGTGGCGTTTGGAAACCTCCCGACCGCGCTGACCAGTTCAGCAGTCGCCAACGTCATAACTCCCCAAACCAGCAACACCGGCAGCGCTAACCACCAGGGACGACGATGCAGGGTGACGATGAGAAGACTGGCAATTCCCAGATCTGAAAGGTAGCCGAGTGGACTCGACCAACCCAGTGCCGCACGCAGGCATAGAGGCAAGATCAGGACCAATCCGATCAGCGCGACGAGGCGCGCATAGGGTTGTCGTAACCAGTGACGGATAACGTTCACAAAAAGACCTTCCAGACATTAAAGCTTCATACAAGTGTGCTGAATGGTATCAAGCGATGGCATGACTGGTCGGGACATTCGAAATAGGGGGAGGGGTACTGAAACGGTGGGTAGCCTGGATAATGGCCTGCCGGCTAAAGGCTTCAGCTCTTAACCCCCGTTCCAGAGCCCTGCATGAAGGGTGTTAATGCCGGTTGATGGTCGTGAACATTAACTGTTTCAGGCTGTTTAACGTGTTCCGTCCGATTGCGGGCGGACGTGCGCACGGCCACAATGCCGGGTGACGAGAACGTTGTAATTCGCCACACTTTTGGCTTTTGTCTGTGGTTAAACTATAAATCGAGTCACCATTCCACTTAGATCAACAGCCAGCCGTGACAACTCATTACTGGCCGCACTGGTTTGATTGGCACCTGCTGCAGACTGAGTCGACCAGATTACGATCAACCTCTCTAGATACTTGTGCCTGCTCCTCCGAAGCGCTTGCAATGACCAGATTTCGCTCGTTGCTCTGAGAAATAGACTCGGTTATCTGTGTTAAAGAATCACCCGCGGCATTTGCCAGTTCGAGCGTTGATTGTGTGCGATCGCTATTCCGTGACATGGAGAGAACGGCTTCAGTCGTACCACTCTGTATCCCTGCAACCATGATTTCGATTTCTTCTGTCGACTGGGCGGTACGATGTGCCAATGCTCGCACTTCGTCGGCGACAACGGCAAACCCTCTGCCGGCTTTACCTGCGCGTGCCGCTTCGATCGCGGCATTAAGCGCTAAAAGATTGGTTTGCTCGGCGATTGATCGGATCACATCCAATACGCGACCAATATTGCGACCCTTTGCTGGTTTTGCCACTCGCTGTATTCAGCGTGAGGCTGATGGAGTTATCTGCGATGCCACTATGGGGTTTGGCTTGGGCAGCCGCCAGCTCGCCAGCTTCGAGAGGCCTTCCAGTCGATGAGCGAAGGACTGACTGGGAAATGTTCTTGTTGGTCTCAGCCAGTTGCAAAAGCAGCGATGCGCCCAGATTTTGGAACCGGCCGGCCGTCGACGAACTTCCGAAATTGCCCCTCATGTGCAAGGACACTTTGTCATGCTGCGTGTATTCCCAGGAAAGCGGTGCGTCAAGCTGCGCTATCCCGCCCCGGGAGGTATACGTCAGTGCATCGACGGCTTTGTTATCTTGCAGCAAGGTGACTATCGACGAGGGCGATTCACCACTTGAGGTCCGATCCCGGAGGTATTGCCGGAAAACGACAACCTTGCAGGGATCAGATACCAAGCCCATCACCTTATGATCAGTCTCTTGTTGCCTGGCTGTAGAATCGTGCATCAATGCCCGGGCGATCAGAGGGAAGGGCACAAACACTCGGGGCCAAGAAAACGTGCTGCCAGAATTTTTTTTGAAATCAAGGGGTTGCCAGCCTCAGGAAATGAGTACATAATTCACGCCATCGAAAGCACAGACGGCTGAAAAAGCTCAATGTTTTCAAGGAGATAGAGCGTGAATCATAAGCTCGTTTCCTGTTCCAGGTTTGTACACATTTGATGTTGCGCTACATGACGTCAAATGTTTGAGGCCGAGTAGCAAAATGGTTATGCAGTGGATTGCAAATCCACCTACGCCGGTTCGATTCCGACCTCGGCCTCCACTATAAACAAGCTCCGTAGATCTATGATTTACGGAGCTTTTTTATTTGCGCTACCTTGCAAGATTTTGTCTTGAAAAGGGGATCTGCGAACTTGCTTCACCGGGGCGGGATGTATATATTTCGTCCTCTGTTGCACAAGCCAGACAGCTTCACCGCGCTACCGCCCGAATGGCGAAACTGGTAGACGCATGGGACTTAAAATCCCCCGCTCGTAAGGGCGTGCCGGTTCGATTCCGGCTTCGGGCACCATATATATCAAGGGCTTGCGTGAGATACCTCACGCAGGCCCTTGTTCTTTTGCTCCGCAAAAACCAATCCCTGCTCCGCAATTCGTCACCACCGGTCATTTGGTGGGCGTTACCTTCATCCCTTTGCGCATCCGAATGTACTGCTCTGTCATACCTACTGTGGTGTGCCCCAACTGATCGCGTGCTGCGCGTATGTTGCCTGTCGACTCCTCTTTGTCCGTCGCTGCCTTCGCCCGCAAATCACGCATCTGAAAGTCTGCTTTAGGAATGCCGGCGGCCTCCCGCGCATCATCAAACCTCTTTCTGAGCATGCTTTTCGTAATCGGTTGTCCGTTCTCCATTACGACCAAGCGAGTCGATCGAATCTTGTAGCCGGCCTTGCGAGCCTTAATCCGATCAATCACAACTTTCAGTTCACCGACGATTTCAATGCGTCGTTTTACGCTTGTTTTCCCTTGCTGAACGTAAAGCTGCCCATCGCGAATATCGCGCTCGTCCATCTTTAACGTATCGGCAACTCGCTGTGCCGTGAGATAGAACAGGTCTAAAGCATCTTTTAACGGCTGCTCTGCATGCTGGTAGACCTTCAATAAGAGGTCATCCTCGACATAGTTGTCCCTCCCGGTCTCTTTATTTCCTTTTATCCCCGCACAAGGGTTCGCCAGTGCGGTGTAACCGCTTTGACGCGCGAAATTCCAGATTGAGCTGAGCAAAGCTTTTTCACGATTTGCTCGGACAGGGGCTTTTTTTGAGCGATACCTCAAGTACTGCCTGACATGCTGGGGCTCTATTGACTCAAGCGGCGCAGGGGGATCATTAAAGAAAACGAGCAATTGCTTCAATTCGCGCGCGTTGTCTTTTTGGGTTTCCGAAGCCTTGGTAGGTACGACTTCCTCCATATAGAGATTTGCCACGTATTCGAAGGTAAGTACTGTTTTCGCCAACGCAACCGAGACGCGTGACTTCTCCAGCTTGGCGTATTCGAGAATGGCTAAGCCGTAATCAGAGCCCAGTGGGATTTCCCGACGTGGCTTTGATCCTGTGTCGTAGTAGTAATAAACAACACCGCTACGCTGCTTGCGTGGCCTTAAACGGGCGATGCTTCCCGGGTTGGATGGTTTACGACCCATTTATAATGCTTTCCTTGGCTGCCAGGTGACGGGCGCCACTGATTGGCTCTGATTGCTGTCGATCAACGCTGCCGTGGTGACACACGGCCATCCATTTCGTTTGATCGTGTGGCGGATGCCGTTTTTGCTCAATACGGTCAGTTGGCCGGCTCTTGTCCGCGCAGCGGTCAGCTCACAGACTTGATCGTGCGTTAAAAACTCAATACTGCTCATAGCTCGCCTCCTTGGCGGAACGTCCCACGGCTGGCTCCTAGCGCGTCCTCGGTGCGTGGTCATGCACGATTTGTCCTGTGTCAGGCAGTTTTAAATATCCAGCAGCGCACAGTGGTTGGTTTTTTTAACATCGTGTTGCAGGCCGCTTGTGAAGCTCGAACGGCGCTGTAGGTTGCCTTGTTGGTTTCCAGCCACTTGTGGCTTCGGCTGTTTATCAAGAGGGGGCGCAGAGTCTTGAGGTCAGCCAGGTTCTGCCGATGCTCACTGGCCATTTCGGCAAACTCGTTAAGGTTGATAGCGATAAGTTTCGGGTCGATGCTGTGATTGACCTGCGGACCTTCACCCAGGCTTTCGAGGTATTCGTAGACCTCCCAGAATTCAGCCACCAGCGGATGGTCAGCACTGATCGCGGACTGCCGCTCCATGGCCATGGCGGTGAGCTGCTGGTGAGTCGTCACCACCTGGTTCTCATCCAGCGGGCAGATCAGACACAGGCAATCGACCAGGGCCATCATCTGGCTGTGGTTTTTGACGATCCGCTCCACGCGGATTTCCTTGATTAGTCGCAGGCGTTGCTCGTGCACAAGCACGCGCTCGGCGAATCTCGCTAGGACCTGCGGTTCTGCGCGAACCGCCAGCACCAGAAAGTGGCTCAGCTGTTCGACTGGAATCACATTGAGATTGTCAGCGGCTGCGCGGCTCTCGGTGGTGACTTCTGGCCGGGCAAAGTGCGATTTGATAATTCGGGTGAGGATGGCTTCAGATGCGCTGACGTCGGCATTCTGGCTGATGGCAATGGCGCCGCGAAACGGCGGCTCATAGGTTTCGTTACCACTGGTCTTCATGCCCTTGGTGCCGAGCGTGCCGCCACCGAAGAAGTCTTTAAGCTCATCCCAGTCGAAGCTTTTGGCGTGAGCTTTATCCGGCTCGTTGCGGTCGCCTTCGATCAACACCACCGGCATATTTGACACCTGGCCCATGGCACGCTGCCGGCCGGCTCGGGTTGATTTAGATGGGTCAAACCCTTCATGTTCCCGGCCCATTAGCTTCCAGAGAAAAGTCAGCAGCGTGGTTTTGCCGGCGCCGGCTTCGCCCGTGACCTCCAGGAACGGAAAGGATTTGTACTTGGCCCGGATCTGTTCGGCGAACAGCGAGCCGAACCAGAACGCCAGGGCAACGATGCCCTTGGCGCCAAAGCACAGCCAGAGCATTGGCAGCCAGTCAGTCCGGTACTGCTTTTGATCCCGCTGAATATGCATCTTGATCGACTTCTGCAGCGTCTTGAGTCGCAGCTTTCCGAACTCGAAAAAGTCCTCTTTGTTCACTTCGCAAACCAGCCCATTACGCATGGCCACATCACCGAATACATAGGCGCCGTATTCTTTGCTGTATCCCACGTAATCAATCGTCTCGACGGTTTTCAGCCCATACAGCTGGTCCTTGAGGATCTTATCGAGCTGCTTGCCGCTACCTGTGAACACCGCGCCAGCAGCCATGCTCAACAGGCGTTTTTTAAACTCGCTGGCTGCGGCGACCTGGCCACCGGTAAAGGTGTTTTTGACACTGCCGCCGTCGTGAGGGAAGTCGATGCGGTAGTAGTACCAGGACTCATCGGTGACATCATTGCGCTGGAAGTACAAGGCCTGCGGATAGCAGTTCGCAATCTCCACGACGCCGCCGCACTGACGTAGCGCTTTGGCACGGCGCTGTTTGTCGTTGAGTTGCTGATCCTCATGGCGCTCGGACGTGTCGAGCGCCTGCATGGCCTTGTTGAATTTATCCAGGTCCATTTTGAACCAGTACAGGCGGTTCTCGTACCCGAAATGAAACTCATGGCTTTCACGCCATTCATACATCAGCACGCCTTTCTCGGCGGCGCTTTCGGCGATCAGCAGGGCGCCGTGGTGGCGTGCAGTCCTGAGATCTTGTTCGACCAGTTTGGCGCGTTGCTCGCCGTCTTCGATGAATTGCCAACGCTGGTGCAGATCGTTCCAATCGATCTTGCGGTTGTCGGGCTGCGGGATCTGCGCGGCGTCGCAGATGTAGCCCAATGCGCGCGCTTCGCGGACCCAGCGCTTTGTATAGCGATGAGCGCCGGGCTCGTTATCCAGTGCCCAAACCAATTTGGGAAGCTTTCCGCCGCGGTGGCGGGAGAGTTCTTTGAGTGATGTTTCGGGGAACACATTAGAGGACATCGCTGACACGGCTGCGATGCCATGGTGGGCCAAGGCAATCGCATCGAAGATGCCTTCGACAATCCACAGCTCTTTGACCTCAAGCATTTCAACACAGGGCGGGCACCACCAAGTGCCTCGGTAGCTTTCACCTGGTTGAAACCGGGCTTTCATTTTGCCGAAACGGTGCGGTCGATCGATCAGCCGTTCCCAGTAACCGCCCTTGTCCAGGGCGAAACGCACGGTCGCGCTGCCAGCGTTCAATTCGTCGGAGTAATAACTGTCTTGGGTAAACCAGCCCTGGATCAATTCAAAGCGAAAGCCTCGAGCAAATTCAAGGTATGCCCGGGCCGTCGCGGTGGGGAACTGATCGGAGGAGGGCGCGCGCTTGCTCCAGTCGTCGAACAGGTCCTCATAGATCTCCTTCAGGTGCCAACGCTGCCCGCATTTACTCTCGCGACCACAAATAATCAGCCAAGGATTGGAGTAGCGCGTGTACAGCTCCTTTTTGCCGCACGCCGGGCATCTGCCGCCGCGCATGTAATCGGTGCTGAGGCGCCGCTTCAACCCGTAATCGGCCGTAAGCCGTTGCAATACATCAGCGCGAAGCGCATTAGAAAGCTCCATTGTCACTAAACCCTCAGAGGCCTCGAATTTTGAGCGCACCTCACCCAAACCCATCGCGGCTTGGGTTGAAGTGTGTTGAGCGGGGGTTACAGCGATCGGGCTAAGTCGAAATCGATTACGTCGAGCGGGGGTGGCTGATGCTCGTCACCTTGAAGCTCACTCCATGCCAGATGCACCAGTCTCGTCGCGAGGCTGGCCGGCACTTCAAGAGCGACGATCAAGTGACGTACGCCGTTTTCGAATAACTGCTCGGAGTCAGCGAGGTGCTCTGCCCAATGTCGCAGCAGGTAGGCTCGAGCAGCGTCCTGCATGCAGGCTCGGTAGTCATGAGAGTTGTGGGAGGGTGTCATGTGCAGTCTCCAATCCTTGGTTCGGCAGCAATTCCAGCTGATCGCTGGTGTTTTTCATGGCTTCACGACGCAACGCCGTGTCGGCTAGCGGGAGCTTGACGGTCGGATTGGCCATCCCGCTGGGGCTCATCTCGTGAGTCATCTCGAATTCAGCGCGTACTGACCAACCGCAGGCTTCATTGGTGCACTGCAAGTAAGCGACACGCAGAAAAATATGGGTCCCTTCGCTGGTGCGTATCCGCATTCGGGAGTGGCAGTGAGGGCAGACCAGTTTGTAAGTGCTCACAAAGTGCATCCTTGCGCTGTTCTAACAACGAGGTAGAGCGTCTAGCTCATTAATCGATGGTGCCTTCCTTGATGCCCAGTAACACAGCCGCTCGATGCGCCTGACCACGGCGTCCCTTTTTCCGTCCGTTTAACAAGTCGCTGACCAAGTTGCTGTTTAACGCGTGTTGGCGAGAGAACTCGGCGAGGCTGATTCCTTTTCGATCAAGTGCTGCTCGGGCTTGCTCGGTGGTTAGAGGGGCGGGCATAGTGTCCATTCGTGGGCATCCGGGTTGAATTTTTCGCCATTATGCCCAAACATTTTGGCCTGTAAAGGGTGAAAGCTTGAAAAGTTGTGCATCTAATGAACACTTGGACGTTGCCGTGGGTGAGCGCCTGCGTGAAGAAAGGACGCGACTGGGCCTGAATCAAGAAGCCTTTGCGCAACTGGGGGGCATCACCCGCAATACCCAGGGCAGTTACGAAAAGGGTGAGCGAAACGCTGATTCTGTCTACCTCTCAGCCGTGGCCGCGGCCGGTGTTGACGTGCTGTACGTCCTGACTGGCGGGCGTGTGCTGCGTGCGGCTGAAGGACTGGACGAGGCCGAAGAGCGGCTGATTCAGCAATTCAGAACCCTTTCTGATTATGACCAAAAAGCTGTGCATCGCATTGTCGGCGCCATGTCCGAAGTCACCTGCCTTTCGAACGCCAAGAAATAACTCGTCGATATTTACCATTCGTTACGACGGATTTCGATTTTGATTTTTCACGCTCCTAAGTAACGTTGCGCCTGCAATCACTTAACGGAGTAGTGTGCATGTTGGATCAGGATGATAAAGAGAACATTCGCATGGCTAACGCCAATAGCGAAAATTCTGAGCTAACACAAGATGAGTGGAAACTTCTTACATGGTACAGAGAAGTGCCTGAGGCGGATCAGGGCTATATCCTGCGTATCGCGCAATCGCTGGCAGCGCTCTGACTGGTGTAGGGCAATAGGGAAGCCGGTTAAATAGTGTTTGACTGCACCAAGTACTCTTAAAAGAACCCGGCTATTCGCCGGGTTTTTTATGCGCGACTCGTTTACGACTACTTGGCGACTTTCATGCTCGCTCTGACAGGGCGTGGCGTAACGGCTTTGACCACATCATCAATCACCGCCTTTCCCATCGCCGTCAAATAGTGCGCGGCCCACGAAAAACGGTCGGTTTCTCTGTCGTAAGCCGCGTCTTTTGAAAGCGCTTTGGCAAGGAACAGCAGATCGGATGCCATGGCCAAGGCAGCGTCGACAGGAACGCCGGCGCTGACGTGGAACAGCGGATTGTCTACACAATAGATGCAGGGGGTGAGGCCGATGGTTTTAGCTTCTAATGGCTCGGTCATTTGCTACCTCCATTCATGACGAGAGGGAGGCCGAGTGAAGGAGCATTACGCGACTTGGCGCGGTGAGGGAGAAGGCTGAGTCTGTACGGATTTACGGTGTGCATGTGTCTAACTCCTTGACGTGAGGAGCTGCCACTTTTCGTTACCAAGCGAATGGGTGGCAGCTGCGCGCAGGTTGGTAAACCGGGAGTCAAGGAGACCGGCACGCCCGAAGGCGTCCCACGCACAGCCGCCATAACATAGCTGCAAGCCTGAAAAAGCCATGAGCTATGAAGGGGCGCTGTTGCGCAACTCGTCGGGTTACCAAGCCCGATCGCTGAATATGCAGCGACGTCTGGAGAGTATCCGCCGAAAGAAAGGCCAGCAAGACGATAACTTGCTGAAAAGCACTGTAACGCGCTTCCTTACGCAACTCTCAGATTTTGCCTACAAGTTCGACATGAAGCCACCCAATATTCTGAAAAGAATACTGGCTGGGGTGGGAAAGTGAGGGGGGACGGCGGTGACACCGCATTGATCGAGTACCATGACGCAGATGGTCTGTTTATCGGAGATGTCGCGGGCGTAAACGGCATCGTCGACTCCCATGGCGAGCCAATTGTTGCGTCACAAAACCTTACTGAGACCGTCGCAGATTGACTGGTGGCGTCATCAAGCCGGGCGCAGCCTATACCTGGAACAAAAATAAAGACGCTATCCCAACGAATCAAACCTCGCCCACCCATCGCACTCGATATGAGAGCACTGCCCCAAGCCCAACACACAAATCAAGACCCAAACGACATGCCAAAAAAAGCGCTTTTGCGGGGCGGTTCTTTGTAAATATCAGCATGCGGCTGGAACTTGGTCCGTATCAAGGGGAAACTCTGGCGTAGATCGACACCATTTGCTCTTCCCAATCCTTGCAACGTTTTTTGCCTCCCGTGACTGGCAAAGTAACTGCGCAGGCTTGCTCACCCCTAGACATTGGACCAGACCAGACCAGACCAGACCTGACCAGGCATTTGCATCAGATTTGACCAGCACGCTTTGTGGCCATAACCGGCAGAGAACGGTCCAGACAAACTCAAGCAATTGGGAGCCACCTCGTTCTCCGGGGCGAGGTGATTGCCGGGAACAAGGATGAGCCATTCTGCTTGAAATAATCGCAATTTTAGGGTTGATCTCATTAGCTTTGTTGCACATTGCGGTCCAGTTACAGCAACGTGGAGACTTTGCAAGCAAGAGGACACGTTGACGAAATAGGATCGCGTAGTGGCTTTTAGCCTTTATGTTGTGTAATGATAATCTCTGACCTAATTGATCGCCAACCCGGTTCTCGTGTTGGATTCGTCCCATAGCAAAAATTAACATAAAGGAACTGCATGAAACACTTTTGGATGCTATATAACTCCCTGTTTAAAGTATTGCCTAGTTGCTGTAGTGTTTTGGCTTTAATATCAACCGTGCTGCTAACATTCAGCCTTCTACTAAGTTGCGCAAGCAAGAGTTTTTTTGTTGCCTCTTGGATTTGCTCGGCGAACCAATTCGCGATTGACGAAGTGCTGTCACCCGTAAGCCCTTTTATAATTGCAGCGTTACTTTCACCTGGACTACTCATTGTAATTGTCGCAACCATTTTTAATATATGGCATAAAGATGTTTATATTCAGTGTGTTGAAATGTTAAGGGGCGAAGAAGTTAGCTTTCAGGATATTTGTTCTGGTGTGTTGTTCACGCGGTGGGGGAAGCGTGTAGGATGGTTTGCAGTATTGTTTTTTGTAATGGATTTTTTGGCTATAAAGATTAATACAACTTTCAATGGTGTGGTAATTGGCTTGGTGCTCTATTTGCAAATTCTCTCGTCGACACATGGACTGCTGCTACTCGGATTGTGCGGTATGTCGTATGTGCTCATGATCTATCCGGCTTTCATTAAGTGGCGGGTTGTTTCTGGCTCTAAAGTAAAACAAGCTGATTTTCTCTCCCAATAGGAGTGGCTGCAAAAGACCTGGCGGTCGCGCCTAAATCTGCCATTTCAAATTAAGAGTATCTATAAATTTGGCGCAAATACTTCCAAACATCTCAAAAAACAAGCTAAGAAGATATTAAGATGACAAAACTTGCACCGCAACAGCTGTATAAGTATCGCGATGACTCTGAACGA
Source organism: Pseudomonas sp. PS02303 (assembly GCF_029959925.1). Lineage (NCBI taxonomy): Bacteria > Pseudomonadati > Pseudomonadota > Gammaproteobacteria > Pseudomonadales > Pseudomonadaceae > Pseudomonas > Pseudomonas sp. PS02303. The sequence goes on along the minus strand of NZ_JASCOM010000002.1, from coordinate 66,849 downwards.
ACAGAAGAGATTATAAAAAGCCAAAAAGTTTGGCTGTCAACACCTGCACAACTCAATGACCCATTAGAGTGTCGTATCGGCGAGATCCCAAAGGAATGGGAAGAACGCACAATTCGAGACATGGAGAATGCCCAATTGATGGGCATATTCGGCTTTCCACCTAAAGCGCCAAAAACCCTTTTTTCATTGAGTGAGATACAGACAAAAAAATGGCTGGAGAAATTCAAGACCAGTTCGCATGATCAACGCATTTCAGATATGCGCGAATTACACTCCAATCACGGAATGCAACTGTCAAATCCAAAAGATATATTTCTTGATATGCGAAAGAGACTTTTATCTGTTGGGGTGTTTAGCCTGAGCGAAGACTGCCAAAGCGAGTTGATGTGGGCGCATTATGGGGCAAACCATGAGGGGGTTGCTATTGGTTTCGCGGCATCTCCACACTGCAAGCTCGGAAATTTCAGACACACGATTCCGGTTGAGTACACGGCTCAAAAACCAAATTTCAAATCAGGGTTTAAAAGCGAAGTGCAGATATTTTCGCTAGGGAGCGGGCAGCAAAACATAGTCCGTGTCTCATTCGAAGATGAAGTTTTTCGAGCCGCCCTCAGCACCAAAACTCCAATATGGCAATACGAAAAGGAATGGCGCTACGTTGAAGAAAGTCATGGGCTATACGACGCTCCTGGCAGAATAACAACCATGGTGTTTGGCTTGCGAATGAATTCCGACCGGAAGAAGCATTACAAAAACTTAGCTTCGGAATTCATACCTAATGAAGTGCATTTTTTCGAAGTTAGCGAGAATTCAAATTTAAGCGGATATGAGATTGTAGAAGCGTAAATTTGGCTAGTTGCCTAATGGGCATTTCAACGCGGGGGACATCAATATAGGCCATGACCTAGATGTTCGCCGGCACTTCGACTTTTGCGCAGGGTAAACTGTGAGCTAAATCAATCGGGCATGAAGGGGCTGAGGGGGGCCAACATCTACTTTGGGTCGTGGGAAACCGTTCACGCCGCATTCGTTCCAGCTTTGTACCCCTGCGATCACGAATCATTGCCTTATGGCGTGGTCGGCGCTAATGGCCACCAACATCCTCAACGATCAGAACCCAGAATTGGTTAGCAGCATAAAGGAGGGAATAGCGGTGTCTAGTGAGTTTTGCTAGACATCGCTAGATGCGCACATCAGGTGGTCAAGCCACTACCGCGTATTCACATGCGCTGATGCTCAGAGACCATAGTGGCGGTTTTCTGCCGATCATGGTCGCAAAGCGTGCTGGGCAACTCCGATGCAATTGGTGGTCAGAACGAATGGAAACATGTGGCAAAGTGGAGTGAAATTTCGCAGCTGGTGCCACTGGAAGCATGGGAACACATTTTTGATGCTCGCTGTTCGATCGCTCTGAACAGCGATGTGGTAACACTGCCCGAAGCGCTGCGCATACGATCAATATCTAAACTGAGGGCGAAAAAAAACCGCCTTTTGCGGGGCGGTTTTTTGGCAGCCTCAGCTTGCGACTGAGGCTTAGTACGTCTCATGGGAAGCACTGGCGTGAATCTATGGTATTTAGCTTTGGTCGTCCTTGCAACGTTATTTTACCCCGTCGGGTTAGCCAATTGATGTACGAAAGCAGTTTTGTGCGGTGAGTTTTGATTTGTAGACCCTGACAGAAATAACGATTTACAAAAAAAGCCATTCCATTGCTCGGACAACCCCAATACGAGCCATTTCCACCTGCTGCTTGTGAAGTTCTAGGTTAATATGCCGTCGCTCGCACGCTAGCGCATCACTGGGGTTTGGCTGGTGGCATAACAGTTTTATCCCCTCTGACACGGTTTTGCACCCGTGCCGGAATGATGGTTCGGAGGGAACTCAACCGGCCGCCTCATTGGAAGCACTGGCGTGCCTTCCTGAAGGCACGCGTGATCCGGTAAGTGCGCTGGAGGTTTGGCCCCCAACCTGGAGGCCAAAACGTATGAAGCTATTGCTGCGTACGCTGAGCCTCGTATGGAGATTGTTAAAAGCGTTTCGCTTTTACGAGTTCCTGCGAGACCACTTTGACGACCTGAAGTAACGGTCGTTAATGCGGGGGAAGCCCGTTTCAGTTTCGGCTGAGACGGGCTTTTTTTGTTCTGGAATAACTGTCAAAAGTAGGATTTATCCTTCATTGATTTTTGATGTCTGTAGGACGCTTCGTCGGCATCTGTAGGTGACATCCGAAGATTCTGAATATACTGGTTATGCGTACAGTATTTGGCTTGGAGTCGGACTTGATGAAAACCTCAACCACAACGGCAGTCCCCGTCGTCGAAAATGATTTATCGCACTGGCAAGCCATGTTCGCAGATAAAACCGCGCTACTCGCCCAACCAGGTGCTCATCACAAGGCTTTGCTGACTGAAGCTCACGCGCTGCACGAAAAAAAGCTGATTGATAGCGATGACCTCTCTGACCTGCTTGAGCTGGCAGACGGGGCGCTGGCTTTTGCGGTGGAATCAATGCTCGATATCGATAGCGACGAGTAGGGCCACCACATGCACCTACTGGTCACCCCGATGAGATCACGCGGCATCGCGCTCGACGCTCAGGCACGGCGCCGCTACCCCGCGATCAAAGGCAATGTCATGGTGAATTCATCGGTCTGCAAGGAGTTGGGACGGGCCACGAACGTCGCTCGTGTAGAAGTGGGCATGCCACTTGATCCTGATCCCTTGCCGCCCTTACTAGATGCAACGCTTGCAGGTATGGCTGTTACTGGTTTTGTGCTTAGTGGCATTGAGTACATCGAAGGTTGTGCCTACGCACAGTCTTGGTGGTGTCGAATTGGGTAGGTATGTAGGAAGCGTCCCATTTGGGTCGAGAATTGGTCACTCATCGTTGAGCTTTCCATCTGCATCGGCGGGTTTGAACTGCTCGGCATATCGCAATAGCTCTAAGTTGATGCTATCTGTTTCCGGAGAGAAGTGAGCGTCGCGGTGACAGTTCGGGCAGAGCGCTACGCAGTTCCAGACGCGATCGCCCATTTTTATTCCCAGAATATGATGAACGTCGAGGAAGCCGTTGTAGGTGCGCTGGCTCATACATCCATGCCGTTCGCAGGAATGGGTTCGTTTGAGTACGGCTTCCCTGACCCTTCGATCACGGGGGTATTCAGCACGAAGCACAGGGCGTTGCACTGGAGCGTCGGTGCCGAGCATGGAGTAATTGATCGGAGGGGGGCAGTCGTCCATGGCGTCCTCGTTAATCAAGGAGGTCAGCATAGGCAGCTTCACCAGGTCGACTACGGCCGGCCAATTCCAAAGCACGTCAGCCACTTGGTGTGAGCCTGGAGTTCGTTCATCCATGAGATAGACAGTCGGACTGCTTCCGTTTTTGGCGTGATTCTTTTGGATGTTTTTCATCTGGCCGCTGTCGATCAACTCTTGGCTCACTTTAGCCTGAGCGTCGAAGATGCCTTTCAGATCATTGCTGGGTATTAGCGCCGCGTAAACGATGACAGCGCCATCTCGCTGCAGGATTAGGTTGTGCGTTACCCCCTGCTCCAGATCGCGCTGCATTATTTTTTGAAGGGTCGTGTCCCAGTTATCGTCAATCAATCGTGCTCGTAGCTGGGCTGCGGAGAACCTCAAGTCCTCGACACTTCGTCTTCGCCAGCATAACCGAACCCGCATCTTCACCTGTTGGCCTTGAGGAGTCGTTACCGAGATGAGTTGGGTGATGGCTGAACCCGAAACGTGCCTGCTTTCATTGATGTTTTGAAAACCACAGGCTGCGAGGAAGGGGGCAACTGCATCCCGGGTGATTCTTTCGGCGTGGATGCTTTCCTCTGTGCGGAAGGGACGTGTCAAGGTGGAGTTCTCCTTTTGGCAACTGGCGCACTGAATCCCGTAAAGCCATATGGGTACCGAAACGAAAGCAGGGGCCAATGGCCCCTGCTGTAGTGCGTTACACCTGTTGAAGAATCCTGATCAGGCGGATCGACCAATATGCGGTCTGCAACGCTCGAATCAGCTCTTCAGGAAGGTACCGGCTAATGAATTTCTTCATTCGCTCAAACTCCAAAGGAAAGATAAAAGCTGCGCGTCTATTAAAGAACTCACAGCACCTCCCACCCAGCTCAGTGACGCTCTCTGCAAAACGTATAAACATTGTATCTACAACGTTTTACTTTGTTGTCGCCCGGTTGTGTGAATACAATTCACATAACTTATGCCATATATTGACAACCTAACCGGGTTGACGAGTGCGTCACGTAGCCATACCCTTCGAAGTGCCAGCAACAAAGAAGTATGTTTGTAAGTGGTTGAGCAAGATGCTACCACAGGTTTTCGGTAACGAATCAACCTGAAAACGTCTGCCTGAAGCCCGCACCCTGTGCGGGCTTTCTCGTTTCAGGACCCGGCCCAGGCTCAAACCAGTTCGGGCTGTATCGGGATTTTCCGGCAACTGGCGGATTTACTAGGGTCGAGCAATTTTTCGGGGTCTAGTCGGCACTAACGGCAACAAATTATTGTAGTGGCGTAAACACCACAGGGTATCCGACGAACGGTAGTGATCGTCTTTAGATAACTAAACTGCAACGCAGCCATTTCCGAAATGGTAGGCGAGGTACATAAGTACAAAGGTACGTAAGTACATAAGTACATAAGTACATAAACAACAAAGTGCATGCGCAATTAATTAACCATATATTGACAAGGCGAAGCGTTTTGACCGCTCTCAGCTCATTACCCCACCCTTATCAACGCCCGTCCAACCCACTCCGCGACCTGCGTAACAACGGCGTTTCCGGCACCGAAAGCCTCTGCAAGGTTGGCCGCATCCAGTCCGAGGCAAAGCCCATCATCTTCAGCCGCTCGCTGCCGCTGAGCCATCTGATCCCATCCGTTCGCGTGAGCGACGAAAGTGGTACAGCCCAGAGAGATTTGTGAGCCGGCTTTGCTGGCCAATAAAGTATTGGCAGCCCAGGCATCCGCGGGGCGTGGCCACTGGATCGATTGAGACGCTGGAGGTATTGCGTCCACTGGCGCGGCGTCAGCCAGGAACTCGAAGGGGGGCATTCGTCGATAACCGGCGACCAGGAATATTCGACGACGCTGCTGGGGGACTCCGAAATATTGAGCATTAAGCACTCGCCAGAATCCCACATACCCGCAGTCCGCAAGGGCCCGGATGACTGTTTCAAAGTCTTGGCTATCGTTGACAGCGAGCAGGTTAACGACGTTCTCAAGGACCACCCAGCGAGGTTGTATTTCTTTGAGGATTCGTATGACTTCCCAAAACAGGCCGCTGCGTTCGCCGCGCAGTCCGCGGCTGTCTCGGTTGCTTTCCCGTTGTCCGGCGACGCTGATGTCCTGGCAGGGGAAGCCGGCCGTGAGGACATCGACGGGGGACAGGTTGTGAGCGCCGCAGTGGCGCACGTCTTCAAATTGGCGTGCATGGTGAAATCGATCGGCAAGCACAGCCCGGTTGACTGGGTTGAGTTCAACTTGCCAGGCGCTGCGGAAACCTGCGTTTTCAAATCCGACATCAAAGCCTCCTATGCCTGCGAACAGGCTGCCAAGGGTGGGTTGCTGCATTCATGAACTCGTTGTTCTGGATGCTCGCGGCACGCTTGGGGGAGGCTCTGGGCCTTCAAATGGTTGAGTGTCCGGCAACGCGGGCACTTGATCTGTAATTCAATGAAGCCGCTGACGGCGGCGAGTTTGCGGTGGCAGTGGCCGCAACGGATGTCCTGCATGGAATCGTCCTTGATGGGTCTAAGTAACTAACGGGTTCTGTAACCCGTTAGGGTTCATGTTTTATCTGCCTGCATCCGGCTCCACTCCCGATCAACTGCGCGTTTCGCCGCTTTCTCAGTGGCGTACAACCACCGCATGCGTTTCGGCTTGCTCTGACCCCCAGCCGTCACCGTCTTCTCCTTCCCGGTTCGCCGATCGCGGTAGCGGGCAACGGCCCCGGTAAAGCCCCCATTGTTTTCTTCGACCAGGTCCTCGACAGTGTCATCCGGCAGCTTGCTCTCCAGTTCCAGGCTGACGGTGTAGCCATTGTCCGCGTTGAGGGTGTGCTGCACGTTCCCGCCGTACCAGATGATTTCATCGATTTCGTCCTTCACACCCTGGAGCGTGTATGTCAGTTCCGGGATCAGATCCGCCCGCCCCAGTGCCAGCGTGTAGCTGAGCGTGGCGCTACCACGTTGCAGGCGATTGAACTCGGCCCGGGCCGCGCGCAGGGCGGACTGGCGGTCGCTGTAGGTGTGGCGCAGGTCCTTGAGGTGTTCGCCGCTGCCCGCAATGGCTTCCTGCTTCTTGGCGCTGTTCACGTCGTAGAAGTAGGCGCGCACGCCGTCGTAGCGGTCGCGGTCAGCTTGCAGGTAACGGTGCTGGTCGCCGTCGGCGCGGGTGAGGGTGATGTGCGGCAGCTCGGTGCCTTTGGCGGTCTTGCCGCCGCCCGCCGGCAGGCACAGCAAGCCCCCGGCCTTGATGGTGACCACGGCGTCGAACTCCTCACCGATACGGCTGATCAGGTTGGCGTCGGATTCGTTGGCCTGATCGAGCTGCAGGATGGGCAAGACGTGGAGGACGTCGGCAATGGTTGCGGTCAGACCGTTGCCCAGGGCGATGTCGCCAAGCACGTCGCCGAGCGTGGTGTCGCTCCAGCTGCGTTCACGTTTGGTCTTCAGGCTTTTACGAAAGTCAGCTGATCGAGCGCGGATGCTCAGCACGTCCGGGGTGCCGCTGTGTTCGGTTTCATCGACGGTGTAGGTGCCTTTGTCCACCAGGCCAGTATCGCTCCAGCCGAGCCAGAGCCGAATGATTGCGCCTTTGGGCGGAATCGCCAGCAAGCCGTCGTGGTCGCTGAGGGTGAGAGTCAATTGGTCGGCCTCGAGCCCGCGGTTGTCCATCAGATCGAGGCTGATCAGCCGAGGGATGATCGCCGGGGCGATGTCTGTGTCATCGACGGTGATGCGGATGGCGGGGACGGGATACGCGGCGGCGCGCTGATAGCGCTCGGTGGCGTCATTCAGAAAGCCGGTCACTCGCGAGAGCGCTGCATCGATCACAGCAAAGCCCTCATGATGCTGACGCCCACGCTTGTCCCGGCACCAATCAAGTCAATGCGGTCGTCGTCGATTCGCTTGAGGCTGAGGCTGAATTCGATCCGGCGCGGTGTGCCATCGCGGAAAAACACCGTCTTGGTTTCGTTCGAGCTCTCGATCACCCACAAGCCGTAGATACGGCCGCTGCCTTCCACGATAGGCCAGGCCTTGCCAGTATTGGCCATGAGGCGAAGGGCATCGAGGCTGAGCGCGCTGCCGGCCAGCTCCGGGAGGATGACGCCGGGGAGGGTGATGGCGTCGTCGCCACGCCCGACAAATTGCCGGGCCGGGGCTGCGCCGACGCGCGAGTTGGTGACATGGCGCCATTCGGTCTGGCGTTGCAGTGTCTGATAAGCCGCGGTGGAAAGGCTGAAGACGAACATGCCCAGGGCAAGCATCATGGGGATTACTCCAGGTCGGCCAGTCGGCTGCGTTGACGGGCATCTTTCTCGTACTGAACGCGGGTCAACTCAGCACGCACTGCGCGACCGACCGCCAGCGCATCCATACCCGGTGTGGTGTGGATGTTGATTTCGTAACTGTCGTGGCTGTCGAAGGCTGGCGGCGCAGCGGGTTTAAGTGCGGGGCGATTATCAACTTTCCATACAGGCGGCGACGGTTCAGGGCCTTGCGCGAGTCCGATGGCTCTCGCAGTAGCCATGAGTCGCTCGCTCATTTCGGCTATCGCACCGATGGGTAGCTTCTGACGATGTTGCAAGCCTTGAGTAGGGTTTGGTGCGGTGAAACCGTGGCGCAGCAATCCATGTGGGTGAGGTTCCGTATTGGACCTGACCGAGAGCGGAGTGCGTTGATCGGGTTCTGTGGGCATTGAAGGATCGGAGCTTGGCGTGGATGTGATTGCTCGCGCGGTGGCAATAATTCGCTGACTCGTCTCGTCCATCGCATTGATGGGGCCATTCTGGCCACGCTGCAATCCTTGAGTGAGGCCGGCCATGGTGAAACCGCCCAGTTCGGCAAACACCCGCGACGGGCTCTGAATGCCAAGCTTTTCCTTGAACCAGCCAATGGTTGAATCACTGATCTCGCCCATCACGTCTTTGACTTTGCCGAAGCCTGCCTTCAACCCGCTCACCAAGCCGTCGATGATCATCCCGCCGAACTCGGTAAAGCGGCTGGGCAGTTCGATACCCAGGTACTTCATCACCGCCGAGAAGGCGCGGTAGAGCAATCCGATGGGGCTGAAGTTGGCCAAGGTTTTGAGGATGGCGTCGGTTCCTCCGTTAAACCCGGCTTTGATTTCTTTCCAGGCATCGGTGAAGTAGGCCTTCACCGCGTCCCAGTTCTTGTAGATCAGGTAGGCCGCTCCGGCGATGGCGGTGATTGCCAGGCCGATAGGGTTGAGCATCAGCGCACGCCCAAAAACGAGCAGTGCTTTGCCCACGAAGGGCAACACGAATCGGCCAAGCTTCCACAGCAGGCTGATCAACCCGGGCAGCCGGATGCCCAGCACGGCAAACATCAAACGCAACGCGGCAAACGGCAACAGCACGCTGGCCGCGACCATCAACAACCCGCCGAGCGCGATGGCCAGTGCTGCGATGATGGCGATGGTTTTCACCAGCCCAGCGGCAAGGTTCGGATTTTCGTTGGCCCAGTTTTTGATGCCGCGGATGACCTCTGTGACGGACTGAATCAGCCCGCGCAATGGCCCGTCCTGCTGGGTTTGAAGCTCGATGCCGAGATCTTCCCAGGCACTGCTTAAGGTCTTCAAATCACCCTTGAGGTTGTCGGCCATGACGCTCGCCGTTCGCGACGCTTCGCCCTGACTTTGCCGCAGGCTCACGATGAGCTTTTGCAGCTCGCCTGTGCCTGCTTGCTCCACCAGCTGGGCCATGCCTTTGACGGCTTCTTCGCCGGCGATAGCTTTGAACAGTCCACCTTTTGACGCGGTGCCCAGGTCTTGGGTTTTGTCGTAGATCTCTTTGAGAATGTCCGGCAGGTTGCGCAAATTGCCGTGGGCGTCGGCGGTGGTGATGTTCAGTTGTTCCAAGGCTTTTTCCGCGGCCTTGGGTGGGGCGGCCAAGCGGTTCATGATCGAGCTGAGCGCGGTGCCGCCCATGCTGCCTTGCAAGCCCGCGTCGCCCAGTTTGCCGGCCATGGCAGCGGCCACTTCCAGCTCAACGCCGTAGGTTTTTGCCATGGGGGCGGCGTACTTCATGGTGTCGCCGAGCATCTGCAGGTTGGTGTTGGAGCGCGTGAAAGTGCCCACCAACACATCGCCCAATTTGCCCATTTGACCGGCGCTCATGCCGAGCCCGGAGAGGATGTTTGAGGCGATGTCGGCGGTCTGCGCCAGATCGGCGCCGCCGGCGGCCGCGAGGTCGAGCATTCCCGGCATGGCGGATTTGATCGCCGTTGGATCGAAGCCCGCCATGCCCAGAAAGCCTTGAGCGTCCGCTGCCTGGCCGGCGGTGAACTGGGTTTGGCCGCCCAGCTCGCGCGCCTGGTTACGCAATGCACTCAGCGCTTCGGAGTTCTTATCCAACCGCGAAATCGCCTGCACTTTGCTCATGCTGGCGTCGAAGTCGATGCCCGGCGAGAGCAGCTTTGCGCCCGCATACAAAGTCGCACTACCACCAGCGGTGGCGGTTGCACCTTTGCCTGCCACGTCACGGGCGAGGTTTTTGGACTGATCAAAGGCCGTTCGAGCTGCTGCCAATCGCCGCTGGTGAGCGCCCAGCGCCGCCAGACGTTTGGTTTGTTCGCTGATGCTGTTATTGGTTGAACGGACCTGCTCTCGCAGTTGGCGCTCATGGTTGCCGAGATTCTTGGTACTGATGCCGGCAGCGTTCAATCGACCACGCAGGCTTTGAAGCTGTGCGCTGTTGAGTTGATGCTGCTGCTTGAGTTTCTGCGCCTCCCGCACAGCCGTGCGAAAGTCCTTGGCCATGGCTTTCGTGGGCGCGCCCATGGCCGAGCATTGCTGACTGAGCGCCTTGACCTTGTCACGTGCGGCACCGAGGGCCTGTTCGGTGTGCTCGGCGGCCGCCCGTTGTGCGCGCCAGGCGCTGATGTCCTTCTGCTGTGCGTTGAGTGCCTTGAGGCTGTCGCGCGCCTCTTTGAGTGCGCGAGCGGCGCCGATGCTGCCGTTGTTGATGGCCTTGAGTGGGCGTGTCGCCTTGTCGATGGCGCTGAGCAGCACCCGAAGTTTCAAGTCATTTGCCATCGGCGACACTCCGCACCCTGGCGCGCTCGCGCCACTCCATCAGTTCTTGCAGGCCCAGCTGATTCATATCAGCCGGTGCCCAGTGAAAGACCACCGCCAGGTCAGCCATGGCGTCCTCTACGCAACGAGGAAGGCGTCCGTCTTCGCCGATTTCTGCAACAAAAAAGCGGAGATCTTGCTGCCACAGGCGAGCAGGTCGGCGGGGTCCATGCCGGCGGCTTCCGGGGCGGTGATGCCGGGAGTGGTGATGCGCGGCAGGATTTTCATCAGGGTGGCCACGTCCATGTTCAGCAACTCCACCAACTGCACGCCGCGCAGTTCGCCTGACGAGGGTTTGCGCAGCGTGATGACGTCGATGGTGGTCTTGCCGCGTTTGATGGGCGCGTCGAGGGGGACGGTGTTGTCGTCGGCGAGGGGTTGTATTTCTACGGTCTGCATAGAGTTTTCCAAGGGTTAGAGGCCGAGGGCGGCGCGTTGTTTTTCGAGCAGGTCGACGCCGTTGACCTTTTCGATGAAGTTGAGCAAGTCGATTTCGATGATGTCTTCGCTGTCGACGATCAGCTTGTAGTAGGTGCAGGTGGTGGTGACGCTGTGTTCGGTGTCTTCGCCGGGTTCGTGGTCACCCATCTCGATGGTTTCGTGACGGCCGCGCAGCACAACCTCCACGGCGCTGACGTCCCCGGTGTCGTCCTGCTGGAATGAGCCGGCGAACCGCAGCGCAACGCCCGACGCGTTGACGGCGCCGAACTGGCGCAGGGAAATCAGGTCGAGGCCGCCGGTCTTCCATTCGAACTGAATGCCGTCGTCGGAGAAGCCCAGGTCGGCCTTGACCGGGCCGTTCATGCCGCCACCGCGATAGGCTTCCATCTTGCGGCCCAAGGGTGGCAGGACGACCGACTTCACGACGCCGACGTAACTGTTGGCATCGTTGAACAGGTTGAGGTTTTTCAGTTTGCGCGGCATGGCCATGGCGCAGCTCTCCGGTTAGCGATTGATCTGGCTGGCAAAGTTGATGAGGTAGCGATCGGTGATGCGCTGACGCAGGGTGAGGTCTTCCAGCGGTGGGACTGGGGTGTAGTCGTAATCGAGCCAGAGCTTGCCGGCCTTGAGGGTGTCCTTGGTGTTGATGTCTTCGGGGTACCAGCAACTCCCGCCGATCAGGTAACCGGCGGACACCTTGCTGCGGAATTCGGCGTTGACGCCTTCGATCATGTCGCGCACCAGAGAGGCGTGCAGCGGCTTGTCCATCGCCCACATCTGCGTACCGGCCATGGTGTCGGCCAGCACTTGCGCGGTGCGGGTGTAGCTCTCGAACGCAAACAGCGGATCGTCGCTGCAGGTGCGGCTGCCCCAGAAGCGCAGGCCGCCCTCGTTGATCAATGTGGTGACTTCGTGACCGTTGAGGTAGTTGGCGTCGGTGGCGGGGTTTTGCAGGTCCCAGAACACGTCGGCGTTGATGCCGGTGACGCCGTTGACGGCAATGTTGGACAGGGTTTTGTGCCAACCGGTTTGCTGGTCGATCTTGGCGCGTAGACCGAGCGCGCGAGCGGTGGCGGTGGCGTTGACGGTTTTGTTGGTGGCGGTGTCCCAACTGAGGAAATCGGGCCAGATGACCATGACTTCCCGGGCTCCGAAATTGTTGCGATAGGCGACCGCTTCCTCTTTGGTGTTGCAGCCCCAGGCGCTGACGTAGCTGAACGCTCGTAACTGCTGAGCGATGGCCGCGAGCGCGGTGGCGACGGGTAGGGTGTCCAAGCCTGGGACACCGAGAATGCGCGGCACCAGGCCGAGCCGTGATTTGGCAGCGAGCAGGGCTTTCATGCCAGTGTATTTGCCTAGTTCGGTGGTGGTGCCGATCAAGGCACTGGTGGTTTCCGCTTCGTCCTGACCTTCCTTCACGCGCACCACGATGACGTAGGGTTTGGTCTGGTCGGCGATGGCTTGGAGGCTGGCGGCAAGGGTGCCTTTCACACCGGCTTTGCCGATGGCGGTCTGGACGCTGGTGATCAGAACGGGGGTGTCGAAGGGGAAGACCGTCGCGTCAGCATCGTCGGCGGTGCACACCATGCCGATGACGGCGGTGGGGATGGTGCGGATGGGGCGTGAGCCATCGTTGAGTTCGATGACTCGCACGCCGTGTAGGTAGTCGGACATGGTGCGGCCTGTACGGTGAGGTTAAGTCAGTGCACAGGCTGCCGCGCGCGGGTCATTTCGTCGCGCGGTGAGGGTTGTAGGCGGTATGACTACAGCACGCGTGTTTATCGGCGCTGCTGTTGAGGTTGGGCAGGCCAAACAATCGTGCTGGGGAATGGGTCCTGCTGCTCGATGCGGTTGAGCTCGACGCTGTAGCGCATCCACTCCAGGAGCGAAGCCTGTTCTTCAGGTGTCGCGGTGCCCAGTTTTTCTGCGTATTGAAGCGGCGCGATACGCAGTTGGGCTTGACGTTGCAAAGTATCTCGATGGTCGAGGACTTGAGCGCTTAGCGCCGCGCGTTGGGCGGATTCGTCGAGGGTCCATTGCCCATCGATCCATTTGAAATGTTTCCCTGGCCACCGCTGGCTGGTGAGCCCGTCGGGCAGTTCTCCCAGCTGTTGCCATGAGTGTTCCGCGCCGTCTGCGGTGCGGTAAACGGTGCCCCGCATGTCAAGTATTTGCTGAGTGGCGCCGTCAATCAACGCCCATATTTTGCCTGACTCTGGTGGGGCAAGCGTTTTGGGAAGTTGCACTGCATTACCGGGCAGTTGCGGACCGAAACCGGGAATGGCCGGGAAGGTGACCGGGCCGGAAAGGGCACCGGTTTCGTCAATCAAATAAGCAATCATCAAAACCTCAAATCATTTTGATACGGCCGGGGTAGGCGACGTTGCGGGGACGCGTTTCTGCGTCGCCATTGCGAGCGATATAGGAAGGTGACGTGTTTCTGCTCACCACATAAGCGTGGTCTGCGGTACTGGGAAGGATTCGAGGCGTAAGGGTGTCATGGCTTCCGGTTCCCGATCCAAACGAGATGCCGTGGGTGTGACGTTCAAACGTGCCGGGAGCCCATGATCCGGCAACCCGCCCGATTACTTTGAGCTCCACAGGTCCATCCGATGTTGATGCATGCGAAGCCACTATCACGGAGTCTTTGAACGAAATGATCGTTGTTCCGGCTGGAAAACCACCCCCCTCTAGAGTCATCCCCAAGGCGATCAGCGAGCGAGGCCTGACCTCGGTCAGTTCAGTACTGCCTGCTTTTGTCACCGCAGAGACTATCGACTGATCCACGAGCCTCCCTTCGTCGAGCACTCTGAAAAATTCCCCCCGCACTTCCGGCCCGCGAAACGAGGAAACCTGGTCGCCAGTACTCCATCCGCCGTCCATGGAACGCTGTTTTTCCAGGTAAACCATTCCTGATCTTCGGGCGTGGTCCCAGAGCCATGGCCATTCATCTCGTTTTAAAAGCTGACCATTCAATGCGCCGTAACCGCCTGGGCTGAATTCAATCGTGGTCTCAAATACGGGACGCCCCAGCGGCGTGCTGTCGAAGCGCCCAACCGGCCACCAGCTTCCCGCTCCATCACTGCGCAAATGCCACCAATCCCCCGCGCCCATGAGCACCAGGAAGGGGTAGCCGGCGGGGTTCAGATGAGTATGGAATTTCAGGGTGTCTTTGCCTTTGGCCTTGATGACTAGGCGGTTGATGCTGTTGTCTTTGCGGTGAACTATCACATCACGTTTGCCTAGCTTCGCGTCAGCTGACGGAAGTTGAATCGTCAGTGCGCCCGCTGTGGCGTTGATCAACACCATTCCCATTTCTTTTGCGGTCAGCGTTCGTGATGACGACACCGATGTGAATACCGACCCGGCATTGATCGAGCGATCCACATAGTCGCGGGTGGCGAGCACCACGGAGGGGTCGATCTTGAGCTGAATGTTGGCGGTGCCATTGGTGATGATGTGCATCCGCACCACCTGGTTTCGCCCCGTGCCTTGAGACAGCAGTGGTTTGTAGCTGGGTGCGAGGTTCGCGACCGCTGAAAACACACCGTCCTTATCCTCAAGGGCCAGCTCGCGCATCCACCAGCCACCGACCTCCGGTGGCAACACCACTTCGGCAATCAACACGTTCGGGTCGGTGGGGGAGACGCGCAGTTGATTGAGGGGAGCTCGATGCACCTGATTGATCAATTGGGTCTGCGATGGATGGGGCACCGGATCGTCGTCGTCCGCGTCACCGATCAGCATGTAGCTCGGTTCCCAGGGGATGCCGAGGGCGTCGCAGTTGGTTTTTTTGGCGGCTCCGAGGTGGGTGAGCATGCCGCCGAAAAGGGTGTTCTTATCAACCATGAAGGTACACGTCCAGTTCGTCGAGGGTGTAAAGGCGGGCGCCACTGTAGCCTTGAATGAATGCGTCGATGTCCGGGTTGGCCCACGGATAGACGTCGATTTCGTCGCCGTCATCGATGGCCATTGCCGCATGGGAATCGACGCGGGTTTCCAGAATGATGTCGAGGCTAATCAGGTGGCGGGTGAGGGGCTTGGCGTCGTCGATGAGCCAGGTCAGCTCCTGGTACATCTGTTCGGTGATGCCGGTTTCGGACACGCTGATGTTCAGGGCAAATGTCGCGCGAGGGCCGAGCGGGAGGGTCTGCCACCATTCCACGACGTCAATCACATAACCCAAAGGCTCGACGATGCGGCGCAGTGAGCCAAGAGTGCCTTTGCGCGAGTGAATGTAGTACGCGGAGCGTATGGCTGAACGCTTGGCTGACTCGGGCCATTGGCTGTCCCAACGGTCTACCGAGAAGGCCCAGGCCAGGTAGGGCAATAGTGGAAGCGGGCAGAGGTCCGGGTTGTACAGTTGTCGTAGCGGAATGGGGACGCGTTGGATCTGGGCCAAGGCGCTAGCGGCTTGATGTTCCAATGGAGTGGCGTTGGACGGGAGCAGTGACAGGTCAGCCATCATCAAGCCCGAGTGACAGGTCGATGTGCGTGCAGTACGGCGCCTGGTAGGGAGTGGCGACAATGTTGGCCCAATCGTCCAGCACCACCTTGCGCACTCCCTCCACGTGTAGAGCGGCGTGAAGAACGGATTCGGAAATCTCCAGGCCCAAACGACGGCGTTGATGCACAAATTTTTGCAGCCGTTCTTTGGCCGCTTTCAGGATTAGCTCCGACTCGGGTCCCGAGGTCAGCAGGTAAAGCTCGGCGCTGATTTGATAGTTGATGATCTGCGCGCTCTGGACAGTCAGGCGATCACCTAACGGACGGCGGTCATCGTCGCTCAGGTAGGCTTTAACGGTGGTCAGCAGATCCGCCGACGCGCTGCCATTGCCCAGTGCCGATTGCACAGTGATGACCGCTTCTGCTGGTTCGGGACTTTCGGCGGTGGCGTCGGCCACGCGACCGTCGGCGGAGCGTGCGTGGAAGATGTAGCTGTTGCGCGGGCCTGCGGTGCTGAGACCTTCCCAGGCCATTTGGGCGCGTTCGCGCAGGCTGTCGTCGCTTTCCATCAGTTTCGGAATGGGCGGTACGGCTGATGGGTTGGCGACCTGAATGACCAACCGTTGAACGTTGTAATTAGCGGCCAGGTTTTCCAGATCGGCGCCCTTGGCCAGAGCCAGCATGTTGGCCACCGATGCTTCATTGACCCGCTGCCGCCAGATCATTTCGCGGTAGGCGTTCTCCTCGAGCAGTTTGGTGAGCGGCTCCGATTCCATGCTGAGGCGTGCGGCGATTTCTGCCTGTTCGTCGGCCGGCCAGAGACGGATGGCGTAGGCCTTGCGCTCGGCAAGGATCTGCTCGTAATCGATCTGTTCGACGATCTCCGGTGCCGGGAGTTGGTTCAGGTCGATGGCAACGAAGGTGTTCATGCGCTGCCCCCCAGTTGTAGGGGAACGCTGAGACTCAGCGGTTCGTTGGTATCGACGATGCTGCCCTCAAGCTCCAGGGTTGATTGGCCTGCCAATGTCGCGCCGAAAAACTGCACGCGGCTGAGGCTGATGCGAGGCTCCCAACGCATCAAGGCCATGACGGTGGCGGCGTAGACCTGCAATCGGGTGAAGTCGTTGAAAGGTTGGTCCACCAGCTCGGGCAGCAAGCTGCCGTATTCGCGACGCATGACGCGGGTGCCGAGGCGGGTGGTCAGGATGTCGGTGATGGACTGGGTGATGTGGTCGACCCGATTGATGGCGGCGCCTGTTTTTCGGTTCATTGCGGCTGGCCTGTGATACCGCTGCCAGGCATGACGCCGCCGTGGGGGTGTTTGACGAGGCTGATGCCGGCCGCGACCACGTCCTCGGATACGGTGACCTTACCGGTGACGGTCTGATTGCCGGTCTGGGTGTAGTCGCCTTCGTGGGTGATTGGGCCGACGATGTGGATGCCGCCCGTGCTGGTCAGGTTGGTGGTGCCACCCTCGACCAGCGTGACGTTGAGGTGGTGCGCGATGCTGTCGTACTCGATGACGGTACCGTCGCGGTAGGTACAGCGGTGCAGGCCTTCGCGGTCGCCGTTCGCCGGGACGTGGTCACTGAATAAGCCGGTCAGGACGACCCCATTTCCGAGCTGGCCGGAGGGGCTCAATAATATGACCTGCTCTTCGACCGAGGGAGGATTCCATTCTCGATCTACACCCGCTCGCGGGGCGATCCAAGGCAACCAACCAGTGGTTATCGATCCGGTTTTCACCTGTACACGCGAAGGCTTCATCTGCACAGCTGCGATGGTGCCGAGACGGATCAAGTTTTCGACGAGACGGGCGAGGGTGGCTAAATCGTTCATGCCTAAAGAATGGGGTTTTACGGGTATCCCACCAACTTTCTGGACTTGTAGCAGTTTGCTTTACATGGCCGAGATTTAGGCCTTTAATCGTGCTAGGCAGATTTTAATCTGCTGTTGCTCTCAATTATTCAAAGGATGTGAAATGTCAGGTATTTTGGAGATTTATGAGTTTGGGCAAAACTGGCGTGGCACTGATAATTTTCAGGTCATGCCAGTGGGGAATTTTCTTTTTGGTGCTCGTATTACGTATATCTCAGATAAACGTGGTACCGAAAGGGAAAGCTGTACGGTAATGATGGTAAGGAACGGAATTCAAGACGGTGAAATTAATATCTACGAGAAAGGCGTTCTCACTGCGAATACGCATCACCTTGGGTTGAAGTCGCAGTTTCAAAACTATATTTATGATAAAAATGATGGGGCTTTTGTGATATCTGGAGCATCAAAAAAAATGGGGGAGTACTCTATTAGAATTTCGCCGAATGGAACTGTTCCGAGTTTTACCTAATAGTTGGCGCGGCAAGGGGCAGATCCCGATTTCAAGGTGAAATCACGTCTATTCCTATTGTCGCGCTATTATCTCTTGGACATAGCTAGTGGTTGAGATGGAAGTGGGTTTTTTGGTTTCATAGTCGCTGCAGATTCTAATCTTATTGGGGTGATATAAAATGATAAAGACGACTCATTTTTCAATACAGTGTCCACAGTGCGGCGCCGTAGACTTTCAGCAGCCTGATGATGTTCAGGATGACGATCTCGTAACCTGTGATTTTTGTGGCCTTCAAATCAAACTTTCCGAATTAAAGGAGGTTGGGCTTGAGCAAGCTAAAAAAATTGCAATACCAGAAGCGAAAAAAGTCATTGAGGATATGCTAAAAAAAGCATTTAAGGGGCGGCTTAAATGAGTTTGTTCGAAACTTTAACGCTGCTAATTTCAGTATTGGCAATAGTGGTTTCAACGGTATCTCTCGTGAGAACACGTAAAATTAGCGAGGAGCAGCTTAAGCTGGAAAGGATTACGGCTGAGCTTTCGGCTCATCAGATCAAAGAAATTGAAGAGCAGCAGAGTCTCAAAAACAAGGCCGGTATTAACGTAAGAATTAATAAGCTCGGAGATAATTCTGAATTTGTTATAGCAAACAATGGCCAAGGCAGTGCCTATGATGTTGATTTTGAACTGGTTGATTGTGATGATAACCCGTTGTATGACGCGCAATATAAGCTCCCGCACCCGGTGTTGAAACCTCGGTCTGTTATTAAGCTGAGAGCGGCATTTCATATGAGTAGTGACATGAAGTATCAAGCAAAAGTAAGCTGGCGTGATGAAGAAGGTGCTATGCAAAACGAAATTTTTTGGGTCTCACGATAATTTTTATATCTGTGCTAGGGCTCGAAAAGATGCCCCTGTAATCCGTTGCGGATCAGATCAAGATCTGCCTTTTTAAATCCTAACACCTCCCGCTGCTCGTACTTCACATCCGGTGCTCCGCGTTCGGCACGCCCGTTCAGTCCGTACTGGTGAACTTTGGCAATCCGGGCGTTACGCCCGGTGAATCCAATGCTAAGCGTATTGCCATTGCTCTGTGTTTTCAAAAACCTCACCGTGCGCAGCCTCCGAAACATGTGCACCTTCCGCCTCACACGCCCCTGTAAATCCCGAAGATTGCGCCGTTTTCGTGGAGCGTACTTGCTGCCATCTCGATTTCGCTGGGTACTTATTCGTTGTTGCTGACTTTTCCGTAAAGCCCGGCCAAGGTTTTGGGCCAGTCTATTGCGCGATTCAGGTTCAAGTTGCTTGAGGAGGCCCGCCGCCCAGTATTCCAGCGCTTCCAGCTGATTGGTCATGTAGGCAAAACCCATTCTCTGCCGTTGCTATCGGTGGGGGGCATCCAGTTTTTGTCGAGGAATATGGCGACTCGCTGTGGTTCCCCCGGATGGCGAATTGTGGTGTTGCCTTGGTCGTCCTCGCCAATCACCACACGCTCAGTCAGCGGCAGCGTCAAACTCATATCCACTTTGCTGTTATCGAGAATGTCCGCCTCGAACTGGATGCCGTCGGCGGACTTGTTCAGGTTCTCCAGCAATTCAGACTGATGCACGCTCAGCCAACCGAGCAGCGGCAAAATGACGCTGTCGGGATGCCCGGCATAGTCGGTCAGGATGATCTGCAAATCAAAGCTGTATTCGAACGACAGGCTCGCCGCAGCAGTACAACGAACCTTGCCGTTGTCGATGAACATCAGCAACCGGTCAGGGTTGTGCTTGAGTTCGGCAATGGTGCTCAGCAGATGAGTACGCAGGCTATCGGGTTTGTTCATGGCAGCCTGTGGCGTTGATGTCTGGGTTAGCGATGGAGGATCGGATCATGCGGCCACCAACTGACCACAACCGCAGTTCTCATGTCGTTCGTAGGCGCGTTGAAGCTTGATGTCGTACAGGTTTCGCTGATAGTCAGGCCCATTGTAGAGCCTGGCGAACTCGGCCCATTTGCGTGCCTTTAGTGCCTTGTACAACGCCGATTCGGTTTCAATGAAACGCACGAACGCATCAAACTGCTGCGATTCATCCACACTCATGGTTGCAACGAAATCCTGCACGCTGGCATATCCCAGTCGTTCCCAGTGAAAGCCCATGATCTGAAAGGCGCCCCATGACGCGGATTCCAGGGCGGCAACGTCGTGAAGCACGCGAGCACTGCCCAGTCGCTGATGTTCGGCGCTACCGCCGACGTAGCCACCGGCTTTCGGGTTGACGATGGCCGGGTGAGCGGCGGCGAGTTGATCGGCGCGGCGTTTGAGGTCGGCGTGGTTCTCGCTTTCGTGTCGAACCTTCGACAGTTGGCGGTACATGATGTGGCGTTCGAACAGGATCACTGGTTTGCCGATGTCGAGAAAACCTCGGCCTTTCGACTCGACTTCGTTGACCGCGTAGATAGCTGCCAGCGGCACATCGAGACGTCGCGCGGCGTTGACCAAGTCGGTGTTTTTCAGCAGTTGCTGGCAGTCATTGCCGGCGAGCGCGCCCTGCGTTTTGTGGCCGGCGATGCCATCGGCCACCAGGCCGATGCGCAGCTGATAAGCCCGCACGGCCGCTTCGGTGGTGTCGCCGTAGTGCCCGTCAACGATCAGGCGGGCTCCGTTGTTGTTCAGGGTGGTTTGCAGATGGCGCACTGCTTGCGAGCGGTCGCCGTGACGTAATGGAATCATTGTGAGGCTTCCTTGCGAATGAAAAATTTCCTGGCTGCTGCGCGGGTTCCTTCCACGCCGAGCAGGCCGATAATACCGCCGAAAAAAGGCGCGGTGGACGCGGAAACACCGAGCAACGGAAGGCCGTGGCTGGCTGCCATTGCCAACGCGCCGCAGAGCGGGGCTTCAATGGCGATGCGGCGTAACGTGCCACCGCCGTACATGATTCGAAGGGCGGCGATGATTAGTGCCAGCAGGCCGGCGTACAGGGTGGGCCAGTGCTGTTCGAGCCAGGCAGCGAGCCAGGCCCAGGTGTCGGGGCGTTCAGGCATGGGGTTCCTTCCATGGTTCAGAGTGGGTTCAAGGACACGGTGCCAATGGGTCAATCCCACAGGTTCACCATCTGCCGTTGCGGGGCGCTTGTTTGTGCTTCGGGCATTTGCACAGCCAGGCCTTGGGGCAATGTCGGTCCGTGGTCGGCCAGACCGGGATTGGCTTCCAGTACGGCTTCGGTCACGCCAGCGGTGCGGCCGTAATGTCGCCAGCACAGGGCATCGACGGTGTCGTTTTGTTGGGCGCGGACGGTGACGGTCATCAGATCAATTCCACGGTGGTGCGACCGATGCCGAGGAAGTCGCGCACGGCCCAACGCTGGTCGCGGCGCAGTTCGTCGATGCTTGGGGTGAGGTCGTCGGCGTTCTGGTGGCCGCTGTTGGTGCTGTCATAGGAGCGGTAGCGCTCGCAGATTTCCGCACCGGCCGCAGCGTAGATCGCCCGCTGGTAAAGGTGGACGTAGTGCGACATGCCTTCGACCTGATCGGCCGGGACATCGATGAGGGTGGTGTGGCCCTCGGCTTGTCTAGTGCGGCGCCACTCGGCGAACTCGCGGTTAACGCTGATGGCGGCAGAGAGGGTTGCGGTTTTCAGTCGGATCGCCGTGACGCTGGCGTCGATCCTCAATGTGCCGCGCACGTCGTCCAGATTGATCGATGGCCAGAAAGCGTCGGTGTGGAGGTGGCCGGCGGGGGCTTTGCCGGTCGCTACGAATCCGCTCATGGTTCTGCGCTCTGTGGTAGGTCGCCGGTGGTCGGTTCTTCACGTTCAGGTGCGTGGCCTGGCCGATCCGCCCCGAGCCGGCGGGGTGCGTGGGGACGCTCGGTTAGCCGCCAGTGGCGGCGAGTTTGTTGAGCTGGCGTTCGGCCCGCTCCAGATCCTTTTTGCCACCGCAGGCATCGTGCCGTTCGATGGCTTTTTTCAGCAGGTCGATGCCAGCCTGAACTTGACCGGGTTGGCGGGGTAGTTCTTCTGTGATGCCTTCCAGCGTGGCGCGGCCCATGGCGAGGAACAGCTTGGCACGGGCCTGATCGGGCATGTCTTCGGCGTCGGTCAGTTCGGCGGCACGATGCAGGGTAGCCAGGTCGAACGGTTCGTTGATCTTCTGGGCACTCAAGGCCGCCGTGGCGATGTCTTCGGCGACCAGGCAACCCAACGTGCGGGCGAAGCGGTCAGGCATGACCATCTTGTGCTTCAGCACGTACTGGGCGATGTCGAGGCCGCCGTTAAAGTCGCCGGCATCGAAACGCCAGACCATGACGGTGGTCATCACTTCGTCTTGGGCGCCCAGACCAGCTTCCAGGACACCTTGCACATAGGGCACGTAGTCGGGCAGCAACTGGCGTTTGAGGTCGGCCTTGCCCTGATTCGACTGGATCTGTTTCAGGCGTAGGCGATCCTGCAGCAGTTGGTTGAGCTGATGTTCGTAGGCGGTGGCGCCGGCCATGGTTTGGTTGGGTTCCACCGCAGCCGCCTCAATGGCGGCCGTGACGCGCAGGAAGTGATGACGGCAGGGATTGGTCATGGGCGTCTGCCTTACGATGCGATTTCGATGTTTTCAGCGAGGGCCGCGCATTCCAGATCCTCGATCACATAGGCGTCGTTGACCGACTCGTAGTTTTCGATGCGGTCGCGTTTGGCGTTGTCGAGGACGGTGCGACGGCGGCTGCCTTCCTGCCAGTAGATCGACAGGTTTTCCAGCTTGGTGACCAGCAGGCCGCGCGCGGGGAAGTACGGCACACGCACCGCCGGCAAGTTGCCCAGGCGTTTCTGGCTGGTGACGATGTCGGCGGCCAGCATCTCGGTCGGGGCGTTGTCTTTGTTGATGATGGGGAAGTATTTGTCGGCGAGCAGTTGGCGGCCGCAGATGACGACCAGGTCCGGGTCTTCCTGATACCAAGGTGCGATGAATTCTTCGACCATGCTGAACACCAGGGCGTCGAGGTTGGTGAAGTCCTTGCCGGCACCGATGGCGATTTTGTCTGTGCCTTCTTTGATTTCCTTCATGACCCGCGCGGCATTTTCGGTGCGCATCTTTTGCAGCCAACCAATGTTGACGTCCTGGCGCAGTGGATTCGTCGCCGGGTTTGAGGTAGAGGCGCGGCTGGTGCCGTTCCAGCCGATCAGGATGCGGTCCAGTGCCTGGCGTTTCAGGATCGCGTCACGGATGCGTGCCTGGAAGTCGGGGAATTTGGCCCAGGCGTCCAGCTTGCTGTAACGCAGGTGGGTGTCGAAGTTGGTCTGTGAGCAGAAGTAACCGCGGTCATCTAGGGTAGTGATGTCGCTGGTTTCACGGTCTTTCTGGGTGGTATCGGTGGTGCCGGCGTTGGGTCCGCCGATCCCCATGCCGATCTTTTCGCCCATCTGTTCGGTGACGCCGTAGATGTTGATCGCGCTGAGGAACTGACTGGATTCCTGCATGCGGGTTTCCAGCGTTTGGGTGACGCTGGGCGAGGTGGCGAATTTGGTGGTGACGTCGGGTACGCCGTGCAGTTTGGTCAACTGGCCGAGGTAGGCGTTGAAGAGGTTGCGGGTGTCGTTGCGCATGGAGGTCGTCCTTGGTTACTCGGGGGTGGGTTCAGCAGTCGGTCATGACCTGGTTTCCGCCGCCGGTGACCGGAGGGCGTGTCTTTTGGTTGGGGTCTTGGGTGGTCGAGAGTCTGGTTTTCAGCTCGGTGAAGTCTTTGCTCAGTTGGTCGAGTTGGGTTTTCAGACTTGTCGAAAGCTGCTTCTCGGCGGCTAGTTGGTCGGGTAGGTCTTTGACGTGTTCGGCGAGGGTTTCGACGGCTTGGCCGAGCTGGGCGAATTCGCTGTCGTCCTTGGCCTGTTTGCCTTTGAGCAGGGTTTGGACTCGGCTAAAGAGTTGCGCGCCGAGGCTGGGTTTTTCTTCGAACTCTTCAAACGTGAGTTCGGCTTCGACGGCTTCGGTGAACATTGAGGTTGCGGAGTAGTGCCGGTCTTTGAAGGGGCTGACGTCGGGTTTCTGAGCCGAGAAGGCTAGGACATCGGTGCCGAGGCTGGCTGGGGAATCCGTCACTGCCAGGCCGACGATGTAGGCCTCACCGGTGTCGGCGAAGCTGTCGTCGATTTCGATGGATGTGTAGATCTTCTGCTTGGCCTTGTTCATGGCGATCAGTTCGAGGGTGGGCTCGACTTGGGCGAACAGGGCCAGTTTCTTCTGACCGTTGATGTCGATTTCTTCGGTCTTCACGGCGAGGACATCGCCGTAGGCTTTGAATGGACTGTCCGGCAGCAGGCTGCGGAAATGCTCGAGCCAGATGCGGGCGCCGTAGGTGGATGGGTTGAAGTTCTTGGCGGCCTGTTCCAGCCAGTCGCGTTTGATGGTGCGTTTGTCCGAGGTCGCGCCTTCGACGGCGACGCGGAACCAGTTGCTGCGAAATTTTTTCATGCCGGGAATGCTCAGTGCGTTGCAATGAGGGGCATGGTCGGGTCGCGCGCGGGTGGGGGCAATGAGGCGGGACTGTGGGAGGGCTGGTTACAAGGAGCTGCGGGTGAACTTCGTTTAGTGATGCTTATGTGCCATTATCAAGGCGCAAGAGTTGGGATAGGACTTCCGTAATATTTTTTTATCAGAAAGGGATTTTTAAATGGCCGCGTCAGTTAACTCAGAAAGCAATCGTATAAAATTCGCGTATTACCTACCTGGATGGGTATATGGGGTCGGGGACAAGACTGTTCTTCGTGCATCAGCTAAGTCAATTCTCACATCGGAATACCAAAACGAGATGAAGGGACATATTTTTTGCCCTGAGTGTTGCGTGGGTTTATTTCGATCTCCCGAAGAAGGCGAAAAGGACTCTAACGGTCGAGCGGCTTATTTTGCTCATAGCAGAAAGCACCGTCCACCTTGTGGCCTCCGTGTTAAAAAACGTGATGGACAGAGATTTACAAACGAAGAAGAGGCCAAGCAAGCTGTCGATGACGAGTTATTAGTAGTAGTCAAAAGTTTTATGAAGCAAAAGCCAGTTGTTCCCCAGTTACCAGGGCAAACCTACATTGGTCCTGTGGTCGAGGATATAGATGGTGAACTCGCCGATGTCCCGATTCACCGGCATAATGGTGAGCAAATAAAGCTTCCCAGCAGGATCACAACTGTGCGAGGCCTGTGTATAAAATTCGATAAAAACTACCATAAATATTACTTCCTGCCTGAGGCCCAGTATCCACAGTTGCTGAGTGATGCATTGGTCAATGTGTCAAAGGTTAAAGATGTTAATGAGAAGCCCAGGCTGTATTACGGGCGCATAAAAACAGTTAGGCGGATGGGGGAAGGTACTCCCTCGAATATCCAGATGACCAGGATTGAATATGAGAATGATAGCGAATATCAAGACTTTACGTTAAAAATGACGGTGCGCGATTCTGTCGAACATGGAATCACAGAGGCTACCGTTGGGCGAGTAGTAATGATGTATGGCGCTGTTTCGGAAAGTGGAACTGGATTGGCAATAAGTGGGTTGGGATGGGGTGAATTTGCATTGCTTCCGTCTAAATATGATTCGGTATTGTATCCTGTAGAGGGAGCGCGCCACCAAGAAACCTTCGAGGAACTGTTGGCTGATGCGACGGGACTTAGTGTTGAGAATCTTGAGGAGTGGATGGAAAGTGAAGAGCCAGAATATACACGTGATGAGATGCTAGTCGGGCATATCGTGAATTTTCGAGATGACACTCCAGAAAGTATAATGAGTCAGGTTTCGGGCAGAACCGGTGATTACACTGCCAATGTTGGAATTATTTATACGGATGATGAGGAGCCGGAATAATTTAGTGTGTTAATGCTTGCGAGGCTGGTCGGCATTTAAAATTAAGCGACTGTTGATATGTTGGTGATTGGCTTTGATGTATTTGTTAAGCCAAGAGCTACAAGAATCGGACTACTGGGTCGTGGTTGCGGGCGGCAACATCGCGGCCATGACTGTAACCGCGCTGTTGCCCATCGATCCCCGCCGCCAATCCAAGTTTTTGTACTGGATGGGTTGGCGTGTCTGCGAGATCGCTGACGCTACGGGGGAAAAGGAGAAGACGCTACATAGCTGGAAGGCCCGCGACGCCTGGGACCGGGCGGACAACGTCGAGCGTATCGGCGGAGCGCTGGAAGCGCGGTTGGTGCAGCTGATCCTCAAGGAAGGTAAGAGCAGCGGCGACTTCAAAGAGATTGATCTGCTGCACCGGCAACTGGAGCGGCAGGCCCGAATTCAGCGCTTCCAGGGTGGCGGTACCGAGACCGATCTCAATCCGAACCTGGCCAAGCGCAACGAAGGGCCAAAGAAGAAAACCCCGAAAAACGATATCAGCGAAGACCAGGTCGAGCTGCTGCGTGAAGCGTTTATTGATGGGTGTTTCGACTACCAGAAGGATTGGTATCGGGCAGGGAATCAGCGGACCCGCGTCATCCTCAAAAGTCGACAGATCGGTGCGACGTATTACTTTGCGCGTGAGGCGTTTATCGATGCCCTGGACACGGGGCGGAATCAGATTTTCCTGTCAGCTTCGAAGAACCAGGCCTACCTGTTTCGAGGCTACATTCTGGCGTTTGCTCGGGAAGTGGTTGGGGTTGATCTGACGGGTGACCCCATCGTCCTGCCCAACGGTGCCGAGTTGTATTTTCTCGGGACCAATGCCCGCACCGCCCAGGGTTATCACCGTAATTTCTACTTTGATGAGTTTTTCTGGACGTTCAAGTTCGAGGAGCTGAACAAGGTCGCCTCGGGCATGGCGATGCACAAGAAGTGGCGCAAGACCTACTTCTCCACGCCATCCAGCATGGCCCATGAGGCTTACACCTTCTGGACCGGGGAGCGGTTCAACAAGGGCAAGCCTGCGGCGCAGCACACGAAGGTGGACGTGTCTCACGGTTCGCTCCAGCAGGGGCGGTTTTGTGAGGACCGGTTGTGGCGGCAGATCGTCACGATCCTGGACGCGGAGCGGGGTGGCTGTGATCTGTTTGACATCGAAGAGCTGCGCCGCGAATACAGCCCTGAGGCCTACGCCAACCTGCTGATGTGTGAGTTTGTCGATGACGGGGCGAGCATCTTTCCGCTCGCGTTGTTGCAGTCGTGCATGGTCGATAGCTGGGTTGAGTGGGCTGAGGACTACAAGCCGTTTGCCATGCGGCCGTTTGGTGACCGGCAGGTGTGGGTGGGGTATGACCCGGCTGAGACGGGCGACTGTTCGGGGTTGGTGGTGGTGGCTCCGCCACTGGTACCTGGCGGGAAGTTTCGGGTGCTGGAGCGGCATCAGTTTCGCGGGATGGACTTCGCGGCGCAGGCGGCTTTTATCAAGGGTGTGTGCGATCGGTATTGGGTGACTTACATCGGCATTGATGTCACTGGGCTGGGTAGTGGTGTGGCGCAGTTGGTGCGCCAGTTTTTCCCGGCTGTGACCACTTTCAGCTATTCGCCCGAGGTCAAAACCCGGTTGGTGCTGAAGGCCTATGACGTTATTCACAAGGGGCGGCTGGAGTTTGATGCTGGTTGGACTGATATGGCGCAGGCGCTGATGGCGATTCGAAAGACGGTCACCGCTGGGGGGCGTCAGTACACCTATACCGCTGGGCGGAATGACAACACTGGGCACGCTGATCTGGCGTGGGCGCTTTTTCATGCATTGCATAACGAACCGCTTGAGGGGCAGACGGCTGCCAATACTGGGCGGATGGAGATTTATTGATGGCTAAACAGCCCGATAACCAGACACTACTACTCGCGACCGCTTCTGACGGTGCAGGAACGCAGGTTTTTAGCTTCGGTGAGCCGACGCCGGTTTTGGGTGGTCGGGAGGTGTTTGACTATCTGGAGTGCTGGTTTAACGGGCGTTGGTATGAGCCGCCGTTGTCGATGGATGGGCTGGCTCGGTCGGTGGGGGCGAGTGTGCATTTGCATTCGGGGTTGATGTTCAAGCGCAACTTGTTGAGCAAGATGTTTATCCCGCATCCGATGCTGTCCCGAGCGGCGTTTGAGCAGTTCTCGTTGGATTTTCTGTGCCTGGGGAATGGTTACCTGGAGCGGCGCCGCTCGGTATTGGGCGGCACTTGGCAATTGTTACCGCCGCTGGCGAAGTACATGCGGGCGGGGAGGGGCGGTTCTACCAGGTGCAGGGGTTCAAGAGTGAGCACGCGTTTGAATCGGGTAGCGTGTTTCATCTGAGAGAGGCGGATCTGCACCAGGAGATTTATGGGGTGCCGGAGTGGATCAGTGCGTTGCAGTCGGCGTTGTTGAATGAGTCGGCTACTTTGTTTCGTCGGAAGTACTACGAGAATGGGAGTCATGCGGGGTTCATTTTGTACATGACCGACGCGGCGCAGACGGAGGCGGATATCGATGCGTTGCGTAAGGCGCTGAAGGATTCGAAGGGGCCGGGGAATTTTCGGAATTTGTTTGTCTATTCGCCGACTGGCAAGAAGGATGGGATTCAGCTGATTCCGGTCAGCGAGGTGGCGGCGAAGGATGAATTCAACTCGATCAAGAATCAAACACGTGACGACGTGTTGGCCAGCTTGCGGATACCGCCACAATTGATGGGCATCGTGCCTCAGAATGCTGGGGGCTTCGGATCGATCAGGGATGCGTCGCAGATCTATGCGGCCAATGAGCTGGGGCCGGTTCAATCGCGCATGACTCAGTTGAATGACTGGCTGGGGGAGGAGGTGGTGAGGTTTAAACAATATGAGATCGCTGAGAGCGAATAAAGTCCTGCGCGCAAACAAGGCGACGGACCGGTGTTTCAACACGCGGGCGACGCCTTTAATTTTATACTGTCTATTTAGTTGCTTTATAATTCGACGTTGTCTGAAGGTTTCCAAAGTTCAGTAATGTTTTCGAATTTTACTGTCTTCCAGTTTTCCGACCATTTGGTGAAGAACTCAATATCAACGGAGTTTGGTTTTGTTATGCACTTGTCTATTTTAACCATGGAGGGAATGATAATTGCGTCGCCAATTATGAGTGCCTCTCCAGACTGTAAAGTGGGGAGGTTGGATATTAAATCTCCAGATGTGTCGGGGAGCAGCTTACGAACATAGCTTTGATCATCGGGGTTGGTGAGTCGCATCGCAATAAAATTGCTACATTGTGAAAATATAGTCTCGGAGACTTCGGATGGCCGCTGGCTAACGATAGCAAGAGTTACGCCATATTTTCGACCCTCTTTTGCGATCCTTTCAATTGCGTTTTTGGACGCGCGATAGCGGGTTAAGTCACTTCGGGGAACATATTTGTGCGCTTCTTCATAAACAAGAAGTATTGGTGTTTCACAGTCGGATACTTCGGATAAAAGCCTTTTGTAGTAATATCCGAACTCAAAAAGAATTCGAGAGATTAAGGATACAGTGATGCTGAGTACTTCAAATGGAATACCGCTAAGGTCGATTATAGTAACGTTAGCTTCTTTGTTCTCCTGATAGCCTAAAAACTGCTGTAGTACACCTTCGATAGTTAGTTCGTCAACGTCTTTAAATAAAAAGTCCAATCTTGAGTTGCTGATTGTATTATCTAGTCGCATCAGAAACCTTTCAAATTCTCCTGTATATGGGCCGTTTACAAAATCAGCAGTGAGCTTGTCGAATTCGTACTCTTCGTTGAAATACTCAGGAATTCTTGACTCAAACACCTTGTTGTCTTTATCTTCCGGTTTACGGGATTTCTTTTTATTGACAAGTTCGGCGTTAATATTTTTAACGTAACGAATGACCTCATGGATGTCAAAGCGAAGTGGCGAGTCAAAAAATACTTTTTTCCCTTTGTTGTGAGATTTTTTATTTTCTATAACGGCATGTCTGAACTGTGAAACTTGATTGTAGGAGTTGTTTTCTGAACTCTCAATGAAGAGTTCACTCAATTCATCTCCGTCAAATAGCCAGTATGGGATTTTTAGTTTTTCAGAGTTTAAATAGTTGCATCCAGGGAATGCGCTTTTATATTCGCCATGGATGTCAAATATGACAATGTGGGAGTTGTTAAGGCCGTCAAAGCTTTCATGTTTTGAGTCGGTTGCGGCTTGCAATAATTTCGCGACAGTGTGAGATTTTCCTGACCCTGTTGAACCTACAATAGCAAAGTGTTTGTTGAAGAATTTATTGCCGTTAATAGGCACTCGAGTGTTGTGGCTATTTACAAGTGATGAAAAAGTCAGCTTGTCTTTTTTTGTTAGGTCGGTGGAATAAATTTCATCAAGTTCATTTGATTCTAATATGCGTATGCTGTTGTTTGGAGGTAGGGGTATCCCGTGCCCACCTCTCTTGAAAATCATTCCCGTATCGGTCTCGTGAAGCATGCCAATTAATTTTACATCTAATAAAAAGGATGGCGATCTTGCAGGGGCATTGAAATCGCTTATATAGTGGTCTTTAACCTTGTAATTATCTATAACGCCGACCACATGCTGACCTGCATGCTCTCTACATGGCACACCAACATAACTGCCGATACTGAACTCTCCAGAGAATTTAGATGGATCGACTATTTCAATGATCAAGGCGTCTGAGGAGACACTTACAATTTTGAAGTTTTCCGAGTTCATATTCACCTCTTGAGTAACTGCCAGATCTCATCGCACGTGAGATCATTGATTTGAAAGGATGGGATGTCGGTGTACTCTATCAATGTATCGGTGTCGAAATAGTAAGCTCTGTCTGGAGTCGCACAGTCGGCAAAGCATCTATTGAAATTTGAGAGTGTGATGATGCGCACTTGGTATGAAATCTGGCCTAGTGACTCCAGCGCCCTGCCGTTGGCGTTGGTTTTCCTTAATGAAATATGTCGCCTGTTAAATTGCTTGCTGTTAAATTGAATGGCTTCATACCCATCGTTAAAGGTTATGTTTCTAAGTAGTAGGCCTTTTTTTATGTCAATGATATTGTCTAGGTTGATTACAAAAGTAATTGGGTGTACGTCGTAGGTTGGCTTCTTAAATTGCTGCTCAATCGTGGATGTTATTAAGTGGGTAAGTGGAAGTGTTTCTCTAGCTAGCTTGGTGCCTATGAAACAGACAACGTTTTGCTGGGGTGGCGGTTTTGGGAAATGTCTTTTTAATGTTTTTAAAAGTAGCTCTCTGCCGCTCATGTAAGCCAGCGTTGAGTAAAATATCTGATGTTTTTTGTCTGTAAGGACGGCGACTAACTCTTTTCTAGTGCATGTTCTTAGCTCAGGGTCTGCGTTTGAGATTACCAGTCGGCGTAAGTGATCTGCTAAATAACAGTAGTAGAACGATGCATCTGACGGAGAAGTGCAGAAGTGTTGGTCTGTAATGATTTGAAGGGCTCGTTCAAACTGAGCAGTATGGTTTGGGGCGAAAATAAGTTGAAAGTTGGCTGAGAATGAGTTCTTTACAGCGCTAGGGATGGATTTAATAGAGTCATATTTCTTCTGGTGTGCATCAGAACAGTTCTTGTGAAGCTTTATTTCTAGAATGTTTTCGATTCCAGTAATGTCAAAAGTTTTGATGGTTTCTTCTTGGTCTGAGAAGTAACAATAAAGAATGTAAATTTTTTTTGTTATGGCGGTAGTGAACTCATTGATAGGTTGTACTACAGGATCCCTTATTTTTGAGGCCGAGTATGTCTGCGTTTCTTTATATTTTACTTGGGTGACAAATGCGTCCGAGTTTAGATCCTGAATTCTCTCAATAGAGATCTCTTCTGTATCTAAGGAGGCAGAGAAAATCTCAATTATGGTTTTGTCTATTTGAAAGTCAAAGCCCTTGAGAGCGTAGTACCCGCCATCTTCCATAATTACTACCTTTTGATAGTCTCAGTGGCAAAATAATGGCACACAAACTGTCTGCGTTGAAGGTGCTATGCATTCTTTTCTCCCTGTTTTTCGACAGAGGGCATTATGGTCGCGCTCATAGCCAGTGAAAACTGGCGCGCGCCGTCATCCCCCCACCTCGCCTGCGTGCTAAATAGGCCTTCTTTTCTGCACTGCTGCACCAAACTCAGCGTGGCCAAGGCAGGGCGGAGCTATGATGTTCGGGGGTGGATAAAAACCTGCGAATCCCTGCATCGGGTAGTTAAAAAGCACTGGATCGCTGCGGCAGTCCAGAGCGTGCCCTGCGATGTCTGTCAGGAAAACATCGTTTTTCAGGAGGCTATCGGAAAAACGTAATGCTCTAAAACAAGACAGGCGAAATCTTTGATGACGCCGCATAGATTGACCTAGCGGGATTACGTCTAAAGGTAATCTAGAGTAATCGGAAACGTAATGTGATTATAAGTGATTGATTTATAAGGCATCTACGAAAGAGAAAATTACCTATCCGATAGGTAATGGTCTTACCTCAACCTTACTAACAAATTACTATTTGCCATTGCGCCGAAAGCCAATGAAATCGGGGCTTCGACGAAGGACAGGTTAGGGTGATACCAACATTACTGGTTTCCGAGGAGTTCCCGTAACCTGGCGGGTTCTGTGTGTCCGCGTGAAATTGATGCTCAAATGTACTAACAGACAATCTATCACTGGAATTGTCACCAGTCGCTATTGAATTTCCGTGAACTGCGCTGGAGGTTCTGAAATACGTGGAGCGGGCGAAGGGGATCGAACCCTCGATATCAGCTTGGGAGTTTTTTGGTTTTAGTTGGAGTATGCCTTATTAGACAGACGCCAATTTTAGATCATCTAACCATATCGGATAAGGGCGGGGGATAGTACGCACCGGGGCAGCTCGATATCTTTTCTTGCAGAGAGTAGATATCGAGCTATTCAATGAACGAATTACATATTAATCGAAGTCCGCCATAAATCGAGCAACGTCACGTTCAGCATTGTTGGCATTGAAAATTACTTCCTCATAAATAACTCTCATGTAGTTGTATTCATTTTCGTGATCGTATACTGAGAAAGGTGTTGAGCCATCACTTCCGTTCAGTCGAAACCAGAAACTACCAATTTCTCGATCAGGGTCGTATTCGGAGGAAATGTAAAGGCTCATATCGCGGTGAGATGCTATGAAAGAGCCGGACTCCCCATGCATCCATCTCAGCTTTCCGCTCCGTGTCTGAGTCAGCACAAATTCCATAAAAGTTTGAAACTGAACAGGTATCATACAACCTTCCTTTTATAGTCATTTTTCAATGCGGAATATCTTGAAAGATCGTCATGCATTCGGTTTAAAGTATCAATGGTCATCTGGTATGGATGCTCTTTCGCTCCCAGTTTTTCTAGTGGGTATTGAGGATTAATTATTTGGGTAGGGGCTTGGGTCTTGGATTTTCTTGGAGTAGTAACGTATTCGTACGAGTTTAATCGTAGAATGTTTTGCTTGTGGTCTTCAGTGCTTTCTTCGCCTGGAAATACCGAAAGATATACGTGTTTTATTCTTGATAAAAATATTACTGGAATTGCTTTTTTGTTTCTAAGCTCTGAAACAGAAGAGTTTATGATCTCTTGGCAGGATTTGACTTCTTGAAGCTCCATCTGAAGCTTAAGTCCGTTGTATGAGTTGTTTGCAGCCCTTAATGTACTGTCTGATACACTGCCTATTCTGGCGATCTCGAAAATAGCTACAGATAAACCATACAAGGTAACCCAGAAGCCCACAAATGCTAATATGTCGGTGGGCTTTTCAGTCAGATTTGGCCAGATTGATCTGGTAGTAACCGCTAAAGCAATAACAATAATAAGTGCAAATAGATGAACAAATCGACTCTGCAGTTTTTGTTTCATTTGTTGTTTTCTGCCCGCAGCAAGATTTGTTTTGTCTCGAATGAGATGCTCTTGGCCCTTTTTCTGAGAAATAGGGGGAGGAAAACTAATTTATCCATCGATTAACATGCTCCCTTTATAAACCGAACCGGTGAATTCCATGAGTGCGAGGCTATACGCCGTTCATTATAGGTATATTTACTCGTAAAATCTACTTTCGTACAAAACCTTACTTGAGCTAAATAAAGCGGCATATTTTTATGCCTAGACTGTCGGAGTTGAGCGCACGCTGCTCAAAATTGTGGCGGTATCGGAATAACTCCTACGGCCGTTTCGTGCGCTCAGGTTCAATTCCGTTACGTTTGTGGGGCCGGCGGGTTCTGCTTGGTATTCACGCCGAAAAACAGGTTGGGACGTCGTCGACGTGGCCAGTTTTAGCACTGTATGGTAACGGTTGCGACTTGGGTCATTGCAACCGAATCGGGGCGGGGTGGCCTATGCGCCAGGGTTCAGGGCAGTAGCGACAGTGCTCGGAGTTGGACCCGAAAACGGTTGTTTAGTATTTACTACGGATGTGAGGAGGTGGCGGAATTTAGAGGCGCGCGAATATTACTGATACGGAATTGGTACGGCGGATTCAGAACAGACCTGTTGGCCTTTATTTGCCGCGGCGGGACCGTTAGCACGCACAATCCATCATCGGACAGCTGGATTCTGCCGCTCACATTGGCATCAAATTTTTGCTCCGCAACCATCCTACTGAGCCCCGGAGAACAGGGCGTCTTAAAGGATTTTTTAACGTAGGCTTACGTAGCATTTAGTGAAATAAGTGTTTGAATAATAAAGAAAAATACCCGGACTTAAAATCCCCCGCTCGTAAGGGCGTGCCGGTTCGATTCCGGCTTCGGGCACCATACATATCAAAGGCCTGCATGAGGAAACTCATGCAGGCCTTTGTCGTTTCTGCTCCGCAATTCTTGATAGATGATCCTCGTCAACCTCAAGCCTGGTTCTGCCAGATTTTTGTAGCAGCGGTGCGCCGAACATAATCGCTGAAGTCGCGCGCGGGCCGGCCAAGTGCGCGCTGAACGCCATTGGCTAACGGCGTGTTGCGACCGTCGAGCACCGTGGTGAAGAGATAAAGCACCAGGTCAATCAACGGCGCAGGAAGTTGTGCCTGCTCCAGTGCCTGACGATATGCATCCGGCGGTACGGCGACGAAACTGATCTCGCGCCCGGTCCCTTGAGCAATCTCATCGACCGCTTGGGCAAAAGTCAGTGCCCGTGGCCCGGTCAATTCATAGAGTTGGCGTGAATGCCCCGGTTGGGTCAGTGCCTGGACTGCAATTTCGGCAATGTCCTCCACATCGACGAAGGGCTCCGCGATATTGCCGACGGGAAGGGCCAGTTCTCCTTCAAGAATGGGCTCCAGAAAATGCGCCTCGCTGAAGTTCTGGAAGAACCAGCTGGCCCGCAGGATCGTCCAGTCGACACCGCTGTTTTGAATGACGCGTTCGGCTTGTTCCGCTTCAACCTCGCCACGTCCGGACAGCAGAACCAATTTGCCGACGCCACGATCGACGGCCAGGTTGGTAAACGCCTGGATAGTATCGAGGGCGCCCGGAACGGCGAGGTCCGGTTGATAGGAAATGTAAACAGCGTGAACGCCATCAAGCGCCGCATCCCAGGTCCGTCGATTTTCCCAGTCAAAGGGAGGATTCGCGCCGCGAGAACCCAAGCGCACGGGCAATCCTGCGGCCTGGAGATGCTGGGTGATCCTGCGCCCTGTTTTACCGGTCGCACCGAGAACGAGGAGGGTGTCCTGAGTGGTTTTCATCGCGTTCATCTCCATCGGGTTAATGTGAGGAATACTCACGTTAAGAAGATGATAAACGCTCATGTTCTACCGTCAACCAATGTTAAGGAGGAAACCGACATACGGATGCAACCACTTGGGAGCGTTCGCGGGTGGTGCTAAGGTGAGTGCTTGTCATGTTATTGATCGGAATCACGCCAGTGCCAAAGAAAGCTGCCACCGGGCTCGAGCAACCTGTTACGGAGCCGACCCGCCGCAATCCCACGCAGCAACGCAGTCGCGAGCGGCAGGAGCGAATCCTGGCGGTGGCGAAGCAACTGATCGCAACCAAGGGCAGCGACCAGGTAAAAATGAGCGAAATTGCCGAATGCTCGGAGATCTCGATCGGATCGCTTTATCAGTACTTCCCTGACAAGAGCTCGGTCATTCGCACACTGGCCGAGCGCTATAACGCGGCAAGCCGTCGTTGTATCGAAGAGGCGCTGGTGACGGTGCAAGATGCGCAAGGGTTGGCGGATGCCTATTCGGACCTGCTGGATCAGTATTACGAGATCGTTCAGGCCGAACCTGCGATGCGTGATATTTGGTCAGGCATGCAGGCAGACAAGCAGTTGCTGGCGTTGGAGCTGGAGGAGAGTCGTGTGGCGGGCGGCTTGCTGGCCGATGCGATGCTGCGGGTGTTTCCAGGCAGCGATGCGCAGCGGGTTGCTGATTCTGCCTTTCTGATCTGGCAGCTAGGTGAAGCGACTATGCGACTGGCCATTTCTTGTGCGCCCGAAGAGGGCCGGCGGTTGTTTGAAGCCTTCAAGCGCATGTCGCTCGCTGAAATCATGGAGCCGGCGAACCTGAACACGTGCGACTCATCAACAGACCTGTCAGGGCCAATCCCCCGGTGAGAGCGAGCCGGCTCGCGATGGTTGAAGGTCAGTCACATCAATGTTGAATGTGCTGCCCTCATCGCGAGCGGGTTCTCTCCCGCATGAGATCTTTCCTGGCGCAGTTTTTAAACGAAAGGCTGGCCGGTAAAACCACGGGGTAACCTTTGCAATCCGGCCATGGCGGTCAACCGTTGTACCCAGGCGGCGCGCCAGTCATTGGCGGTGTGAGTGACTTTGGCCTTACGCGCAGCACGGCGTGCTGCGTTACGTTCGGCTTTGCGCGCGTCCTTGAACGCGTCGGTGTTGCGGCAGCTTCTGCACTTTACGCGGGTCAATTCGCTGGTTGATGTGAGATTGCTGCCTTTGTGACCGCAGGCCAGATGCCCGCTGACTTTGAAGTGAGTGACCATGGGACGTCTCCTTCGTGACGTGTGACTGTTTGACCTCCATCTAATGAAGACGTTCGTTGGCTGCCCAGCGGGCAAAAAAATGGCCTGCATGCGGGCAGGCCAAGGGGTTCATCAAAGGAGTGAACCCACTGTAGGGTGTGTGTTGTGAACGTTACGTGAAAAGAAGTCACAAAAAATCCCGGCGTCAGGCCAGGTGGGGTTTGGAGAAAAAGATAATCAGACAGGCAAGGACGCGCTGACGATGAAGTCGCCGTTCACACGTCCTGGATCAGGCCCTGTTCTTGAATCGCGCGCCCAGATCGAATCATCTGAACCGTGGAAGAGGCGGGTCGACAGGTTTTAACGAAGACAGAGTGTTTCGAATCAGTGGCGCGTCTTTTTCAATGTCGTTCAGGCGGTCACGAATTCTGAGGGCTGTCGGATGCCCTCCTTGATGGTCTACCCAATCGGCAATCTCCTTGCACGCAGCGGCAAGTCGAGCCTGGCGGGAGTCGAGCAGGGTAAGCAGGGTGGTGATGGACTCTTTTTCGGACATGGCAAACACCTCCGTTCAAGAAACCTGACAAATAGCAGCAAAAAGCCCGCTGGGTGCGAGCTTTCTGCCGATGGGGTCGCTGGTCCTTCAGCTGATTTCAGTATAGACCCGGACTTCAGGCTTGTCGGGCCGTCACTTGTGACCTGGTATTGAGCTGCCGGCATTCACGTCGGGCATCTTCTTCAAGATCGAAGCCGTCACCAATAAAGCCACGGGTGCGGGTATCTTCAATGCGATACCAGACGGCGGCGTCGGGTGGCGGGTGGCCGGCTTCTCCGGCCCGGCGGCCATGAATGATGATCTTGTTGCAACGCTTCACAACGAAAATGTCTTCCATGGCGTCACCGCAGCTGATTCATGTCCACATCAACTATAGAAGTTCTTTGCAATCGTGCAAAAAATGGACGGGTCATTTTGTCGATTCTGCCTCAGCGATCATTTTCTCCAGATACATGGCGAGCCCGACTTCTTCTGCCCTGAGACCTTTACGCAGTCTCGGCCGCGGCAGTTGGGCCAAGGCACCGAGCATAAAACCTTCGAGCACCGCCGGGTGGATGTAGCACTTGCGGCACACGGCCGGGGTGTTACCGAGTTGCCTGGCAACGTTCTTGACCATCTCGACCACATGCCGTTTCGCGTCCGACTCAGGCTCCCACTGCAACTCACGCAGCACCGACAACGCCAGGACGCTCCCGGCCCATGTCCGATAATCCTTGGCCGTGAAGTCGGCGCCGGTGAGGCTTTGCAGGTAGGCATTGACATCTGAGGAGCTGACGGTGTGTCGCTCGCCATTTTCGTCCAGGTATTGGAAAAGGTCTTGCCCGGGAATCTCCAGGCAGCGCTTGATAATTCGCGCCAGGCGTCGGTCTTTCACGGTGATCTGGTGTTCGACACCACTCTTGCCGCGAAACTGGAACAGGATCGCGCTGCCGTTGACCTCGACGTGACGGCTGCGCAGGGTGGTCAGGCCATAGGAGCGATTTTCCCGGGCGTATTGCGTGTTGCCGACTCGGATCAGCGTCGCATCGAGCAAGGTAATCACGGTGGCCATGACTTTATCTCGGCTGAAACCCGGAGCGTCCAGCAGCGTTTCAAGCTGTTTGCGCAGCTTCGGCAGTGCCAGGCCAAAGTCCCGCAGGCGTGAGTATTTATCGGCATCGCGCACTTCGCGCCAACGCGCGTGATAACGGTATTGCTTGCGACCGCGAGCGTCACGGCCGGTGGCTTGCAAATGACCACGTGGGTCGGCGCAGATCCACACATTGGTATAGGCCGGCGGCACGGCAAGGGCGTTGAGGCGCTTGATTTCGTCGGGATCGGTAATGCGCTGGCCCGCAGGATCGAAGTAGCAGAATTTGCCGCGCAAGCGTTTGCGGGTGATTCCAGGCTGCGTGTCGTCGACGTAGTGCAGGTCGGGTGGCAGCACATCGGGCAGCGCGGTATCGGGCATGGCAAAAAATCCTTGGCGACGAAGTCAGGGGGCCTGTACAGCCATTGACCGCGTCCATTCGCCGTGGTGCCGACGAATTTACGCCAGCACGGCCACCGCTTTGATCTGCGCCCAGAGTTGCTGGCCGGGGTGCACGCCCAGTTGGTCCCGGGAGTAGCGGGTGATGCGTGCCAGCAGCGGTGTGCCGGCCGCATTCAGGCGGATCAGCACGTGGGCGGCGTTATCGGCGCCGATTTCGCTGATCACCGTCACCGGCAAGCGATTGAGGATGCTGCTGTGCTCGACGCCTTGCAGGCTCAGGCTGACATCCCGCGCCTGGACCTTGCAACGCAGCGCCTGGCCTTGGGTCATCGGAGCGTGCGCCACGCGAATGCTCAGATCGGTATCGGGCAGCTGCAGCGTCAGCAACTGATAGTGCGGGTCATAGGCGCTGACATGGCCTTCAATCACCACGCCCGCATCGTCGCCCAGCGCCAGGGGCAAATCGAGACGCGCCAGGGTTTCACCGATTGGTCCGCTGGCCAGCGCCTTGCCGTCGCTGAGCAGGACGATGTGGTCGGCCAGTCGGGCGACCTCATCCTGTGAGTGGCTGACGTACAGCACCGGGATATCGAGTTCATCGTGCAGGCGTTGCAGATAAGGCAGGATTTCGTTTTTGCGCTGGCTATCCAGCGCCGCCAGCGGTTCGTCCATCAGCAACAGTTTGGGGCTGGTGAGCAGCGCGCGGGCGATGCCGATTCGTTGCCGTTCGCCTCCGGACAGGTGCTGCGGATGGCGGTCCAGCAGATGACCAATGCCCAACAGTTCAGTGGCATGCGCCATGTCAACCCGGCGTTGCTGCCTGGGGATGCGCTTCAGCCCGAACTCCAGATTGGCCAGCACCGAAAGGTGAGGAAACAGGCTGGCCTCCTGAAAAACATACCCCAGCGCACGTTTATGCGGCGGTACGAAAATCTTCTTGTCACTGTCCTGCCAGACTTCATCGTTGACCTGAATAAAGCCCTGTTCGGCCTGCTCCAGACCGGCGATACAGCGCAGGCACGTGGTCTTGCCTGACCCGGAATGGCCGTAAAGTGCCGTTACACCGCGGCCGGGCAATTGCAGATCCACCTCCAGGGTGAATCCTGAATAAGTCAGTTTAAGGCGCATATGAATCATCGATCAGCTCCAGCCCGCTTTGGTTTTACGGCTGGAATAGAGCGCCAGCAATACGGCAAAGGAGAACACCAGCATTGCCCCGGCGAGCCAATGGGCCTGGGCATATTCCATGGCTTCAACGTGATCGTAGATCTGCACCGAGACCACGCGGGTCTTGTCGGGAATGTTGCCGCCGATCATCAGCACCACGCCGAACTCGCCGACAGTGTGGGCGAAACCGAGAATGGCCGCGGTGATGAAGCCGGGGCGAGCCAGCGGCAGAATCACGCTGAAAAAGGTGTCCCATGGATTGGCGCGCAAGGTGGCGGCCACTTCCAGCGGGCGGGTGCCAATGGCGGAAAAGGCGTTTTGCAGCGGCTGGACCACGAACGGCATCGAGTACAGCACCGAACCGATCACCAGTCCCGCAAAACTGAATGTGAGCGTGCCGAGCCCCAGTGACTGGGTGAATTGGCCGACAAAGCCGTTAGGGCCGAGCGCCAACAACAAATAAAAGCCAATCACCGTGGGCGGCAGGACCAGGGGCAGGGCGACAATTGCCCCGACCGGGCCGCGCAACCACGAGCGGGTGCGCGACAGCCATAACGCAATCGGAGTGCCGATGATCAACAGGATAACCGTCGTCAGGGACGCCAGTTTCAGGGTCAGCCAGATGGCGGAAAAGTCGGCACTCGTCAGCGTCATTTAGAGTTGGTAACCGTAGGACTTGATAATGGCGGCGGCTTTCGGCCCCTTGAGGTAGTCAGCCAGTGCCTTGGCGGCCGGGTTGTCCTTGCCCTTGTTGAGGATCACCGCGTCTTGTTTGATCGGGTCGTGCATGTCGGCCGGGACGATCCAGGCCGAACCGCCGGTGACTTTGCCGTCTTTGTAGATCTGCGACAAGGCCACGAAGCCGAGTTCAGCGTTGCCGGTGGAAACGAACTGATAGGCCTGGGTGATGTTCTGGCCTTCAACGAGCTTGTCTTTGACCTTCTCGGTCAGGCCCAGTTTGGCCAGCACCTGAGTGGCGGCAAGGCCATAAGGCGCGGCTTTCGGGTTGGCGATGGAAAGGTGCTTGTATTCGTTCCTTTTCAACACATCGCCCCTGGCATCGACGTAATCCTCCTTGGCTGACCACAGTGCCAGCGTGCCTACGGCGTAGGTGAAGCGCGAACCCTTGACGGTGTCGCCTTCAGCTTCGAGTTTTTGCGGGGTGGTGTCGTCGGCAGAGAGGAACACTTCGAACGGCGCGCCATTCTTGATCTGGGCGTAGAACTGACCGGTTGCACCAACGGAGGTGACCAGTTTATGCCCGGTGTCTTTTTCGAAATCGGCGGCGATGGCCTGGATCGGCGCGGTGAAGTTGGCGGCGACGGCCACCTGGACTTCGCCTGCCTGAGCGGAGCCGAACGCGAAGACGGCGAGCAGGCTTGCGAGGCAGGCCGGGGCAAAACGTGAGGCACGCATGGGCATGAAACGGCTCCGTGATAGGCGAATGCAACGAGGGGGCGAAACGCTATATATCGAAATATATAGCGTAATGCCCGCAAACGGAATGTGTTGGAGCCGAGTCTGTGAAATTGCGTGATCCTGGAGCAGCAGGCTACAGCAGCGTGCTTCAGCGACGGAGCAACTTGGCCAAACCTTCCTCCGCCAAACGCCGAGTCAGCTCTGCCGTACTCACTTCAACGCCCAACGTGAATGCCTGCCCAGCCCAGAGATTGCTGAAATCCGCTTCGCCCTTGGCCCGCAACGGCATCAACGCACCACCGGCCAACGGGAAGGCCGGGGCTTTATCGCTCATGGGGCCGAGTTCGCGCATCACCCGATTGAGGATTCCTCGTGCTGGGCGGCCGGTGAAAAGATTGGTCACCGCCGTCTCGCTTTCCTTGGCCGTGCGCAACGCCTTGTGGTGAGACGCGCTGACCTTGGCCTCTGGCGTGAACAGGTAAGCCGTCCCCACCTGCACCGCCGAAGCGCCCAACAGAAAAGCTGCCGCCACCCCCCGCGCATCACTGATCCCGCCCGCTGCAATCACCGGCACTTTCACCGCATCGACGACCTGAGGCACGAGGGCGAATGTGCCGACCTGACTGCTCAAGTCATCGCTGAGGAACATTCCCCGATGTCCGCCTGCCTCGTAGCCCATGGCGATGATCGCGTCGCAGCCATGTTGTTCCAGCCAGACGGCTTCTTCGACGGTGGTCGCCGAGGAAAGAATTTTCGCCCCGGTGGCTTTTACCCGATCCAGCAGTGATTGTTCCGGCAGGCCGAAGTGAAAACTCACGACTTCGGGACGGAATTCTTCGAGCACTTCGCAGGCGGCGTTATCGAACGGCGCGCGATTGGATACCGGTGTGGGGGCCTCGAAATCGACGCCCAGTTCTCGATAATACGGTTCCAGAAGGTTTTTCCATTCCCGAGCCCGTTGCTCATCGGCAGCCGGGGGCTGATGGCAAAAATAGTTGATATTGAACGGACGCTGGCTCTGTTGGCGGATCGTCTTCAGCTCTTCGCGCAACTGCTCGATGCTCAGCATCGCCGCGGGCATCGAGCCCAGGCCGCCAGCGTTACTCGCGGCGATAACCATGGCCGAGCCGGTAGCGCCGGCCATAGGAGCCTGGATGATCGGCAGTTCGATGCCGAGCAGGTCAAGAATACGGGTGTCTGGCCATTGGCTCATTTCAATGATTCTCCGGCGGATAGAACCGGTTTTTTACCAGCAATGGTTGATGCAGAGCCAGTCGACTTTTGTATCCGGGACGTTTTCCGTTATTCAAGGGCCTTAAAAAAAGGCGTAACCGCACGTCATGGTAGCGCTCGGTGCATCGTAGGTTTGGCTAAAGTCTTGTACGGCGAGATGTTTCTTTGTGGTATTTCAATGCCCCCACAACCGGATCGATTGCATTGAGAGGCAATGATGTTCAAAGGTATTTTGATCGACAAAGACGACAGCGGTTACCGGGCCACACTGCAAGAGATCAATGACGATCAACTGCCCGAGGGCGATGTGACAGTGCGGGTCGCGTACAGCACGTTGAACTTCAAGGATGGCCTGGCGATCACCGGCAGCAGCCCGGTGGTCAGGAAATTCCCCATGGTGCCGGGGATCGACCTGGCCGGTACGGTCGAAGTCAGCGGGCATCCGGACTACAAGGTCGGTGACCAGGTCTTGCTCAATGGGTGGGGCGTAGGCGAAGGGCACTGGGGCGGGCTCGCCCAAAAAGCACGTCTGAAGGGCGACTGGCTGATCCCGCTGCCCAAGGAATTCACCGCGGCTCAAGCCATGGCAATCGGCACGGCCGGTTACACGGCGATGCTGTGCATCCTGGCGCTGGAACATAATGGTGTCACGCCTGAGCAGGGCGAAGTCCTGGTCACCGGGGCCAACGGCGGCGTAGGCAGTTTCGCCATCGCGCTGCTGAGCAAGCTTGGCTATAAAGTCGTAGCGTCCACGGGCCGCACCGCCGAGCACGATTACCTCAAGCAACTGGGCGCCAGCGAGATCATTGATCGCGTCACTCTGTCCGAGCCGGGCAAACCGCTGGCCAAGGAACGCTGGGCGGCGGTGATCGACTCGGTCGGCAGCCACACGCTGGCCAACGCCTGCGCCAGCACCAAGGCCAATGGCACGGTCGCCGCCTGTGGTCTTGCACAAGGCATGGATTTCCCTGCCTCCGTCGCGCCGTTCATTTTGCGTGGCGTGACGTTGGCCGGGATCAACAGCGTGACCCAGCCCAAAGCCAAGCGGATGGAAGCCTGGAATCGGCTGGCCAAGGATCTGGACTTCGCGTTGCTGCCACTGATCAGCCATGAAATCGGCTTGAGCGAAGCCATCGATGCCGCACCGCGCTTGCTCGCCGGACAATTGCGCGGGCGGGTGGTGGTCGATGTGAATCGCTGATTACACGGTTTCGCGTTCCAGCAACTGACGCTTGCGCTCGACACCCCAGCGATAGCCCGAGAGGTTGCCGTCGCTGCGCACCACGCGGTGGCACGGGATCGCCACTGCAATACTGTTCGCGCCGCAGGCCTGAGCCACGGCGCGCACGGCTTTGGGCGCGCCGATACGCTGAGCGATATCGGCGTAGCTGGCGGTGCTGCCTGAAGGAATCTCCCGCAGCGCCTGCCAGACCCGCTCTTGAAAAGCGGTGCCGCGCACGTCCAGCGGCAAATCCAGGCCAATTGCCGGGGCTTCGATAAAACCGACAACCTTGGCAATCAACTGCTCGAACGCGTGATCGGCGC
This sequence comes from Pseudomonas sp. PS02303, assembly GCF_029959925.1. NCBI lineage: Bacteria > Pseudomonadati > Pseudomonadota > Gammaproteobacteria > Pseudomonadales > Pseudomonadaceae > Pseudomonas > Pseudomonas sp. PS02303. The sequence continues at coordinate 23,135 of NZ_JASCOM010000002.1, read as the reverse complement.
CAATCAGATTCGCACGCCGAAACTTGTCCTGCAGATCGCAAACCAGTTGATGCGGATCATCCCCCAGCAGGATCGCGCAAACACCGCGTTCACTTTGCGCCACCAGAATGGCCCCCAGGGAACACTGGCCAACGGCAAAACGAATGTCGTTGTTCTGGCCCGCCGCACGGTAATCCCCCGGCTTCATGCCCAGCAGTTTATCGGCCGATTCATAGAAGCGGCTGTTGGAGTTGAAACCGGCGTCATACAGGGCGTCGGTGACTGAGCCGCCGTCGGCCAGGCGTTCGCGCACTTTGCGGGAACGATGGGCGGTGGCGTACCCCTTGGGTGTCAGCCCGGTCACGGCTTTGAACACGCGGTGGAAATGGAAGCTGCTCAGGCCCGCTGCCTGCGCCAGCTCACTTAACGCAGGCGGATTTTCGGCGGATTCGATGTGGCGGCAGGCGACAGCGACGGTTGCGGCGTGTTGTGCGGCGACATCGCTTTGATCCTTCGTGGCCCGTTTGCTGGGACGATAGCCCGCCGCCAGGGCTTGTTCTGCCGTGTCGAAAAATTCGACATTCTGCGGTTTCGGCAAGCGCGCCAGGCTGCTGGGGCGGCAATAGATTCCGGTGGTTTTCACGGCGTAGACAAACTGCCCGTCGGCACCGGGATCCCGTGCAACGACGGCGGCCCAGCGAGGATCGTCCTCGGTGGCAATCCTGGTCGAATGAGTTGTCATGGTTTCATGTCCGTTGCCCCGTTTTTTTCAGATTAACAAGCCCCCGACACCACAGCACTCCGAGTCTTGCGGTTGAATTCGAGGGCTTCATCCGGCGGTTCGAAAGGTGAAGTTGATCCGTTGTTCACCCAGGCGCGGGTGATGGCCGTCCTTGATCGGCAGCACGCCGTGATAACGCAAACGATCGACGCCACCCCAGACCACGATATCGCCATGCAGCAACGGTACACGCTGGCTTTTATCGCTTCGTTCAAACCCGCCGAACAGGAACATGGCCGGCAATCCCAATGACACCGACACGATCGGTGCGGCGTAGGAACCTTCGTTCTTGTCCTGGTGCAATGACATCTTGGCCCCGGGGACATAGCGGTTGATCAGGCAGGAGTCAGGGGCAAACCCGGCAAATCCCGCTTCCCGTGCCGCCGCTTGTGCCAGTTCGAAAAACACGTCGGGCATCTCGGGCCAGGGGCGTCCGGTCTGTGGGTCATTGCGCGTATACCGGTAGCCGCTGCGGTCGGTGGTCCAGCCCCAGGTGCCACAACTGCTCAAGGCCACCGACATGGTAAAGCCGCCGGGCGTGACCATCTGCCGAAACGGAGCGGCCGCCAGAACGGCTTCAAGTGCTGGCAACAATCGATCGAGCCGGGGTAGGGCATAGCCGCGCAAGACGAAGGACTGTTCACCGATCTGCTCACGTCTGGGCTCCTGCTCGGGTTCGGCATCGGCAAAAAGATCGAAAGTGGTCGGGCTCATGGGGTCATAACGCATCGTGAAAGATGATTCCAAGGGTATGCCGTTTTCCGCTGTGCAGGCGACTTACGCCGTGACGCATGGTCACTCGGTAATAGCCGCGAACGCCTTTGACCGGTCGCTGGCTCACAGCAAAGATCAGACCATCGCCTTTCTTCAGGCGGATCACCTGCGGGCGTGACTGCATCCGCGGGCGTTGTTCGGTTAGCACAAACTCACCGCCGGTAAAGTCTTCGTCCGGTTCCGACAGAAGAATCGCCACCTGCAGCGGGAACACGTGTTCGCCGTACAGATCCTGGTGCAAACAGTTGTAGTCCTGCGGGCCATATTGCAGCAATAACGGAGTTGGGCGTTCCTGACCGGCGGCATGGCAGCGTTGCAGAAATGCTTCGTGGGTTGCGGGGAAACGGGTTGGCAAGTCCATGCATTCATACCAGCGGTTGGCGATCGGCACCAGTCGAGGGTAGAGCGCACGGCGCAAGCGGGCGACTGTGTCCGGCAAGGGGTAGTTGAAATACTTGTACTCGCCACGGCCAAAACCGTGTCGCGCCATGATCACTTGAGAGCGGAAGGGCGCTGACTGGGTATAGAGCGCACTGACGTCATCGCACGCCTGCGCACTCAACAGCGACTTGATGACAGCGCAGCCATCCTGATCGATTTGTTGCCCCAGGGCTGCCCAGTCCAGCGCATCGAAGGTTTGCTCGCTCATCGCTGAGCCTCGCGATCCAGCAACTGCCGTTTGCGCTCCAGTCCCCAGCGATAACCGCCGAGGCTGCCGTCCTGGCGCAGCACCCGATGGCAAGGCACGATAACGGCCACCGGGTTGGCCCCACAGGCATTCGCTACCGCCCGGGAAGCGCTGGGCTGACCCAGACGCTGGGCGATATCACGGTAGCTGGCGGTTTCACCGACGGGGATTTTCCGCAGGACTTCCCAGACTCGCCGTTGAAATACGCTGCCGCTCAGGTGCAGTGGGAGATCGAGTGCGGTGTGTGGGTTTTCGAGGTGGCGCAGGGTTTGCTCCAGGGCCGGCATCAAACCTTCATCGCGCTGCGGCGGTGGCGGGCCAGGGAAGCGCCGCGCCAGATCGCGTTCGAGCGAGATCAAGTCTTCACCGAGCAGCAACGCGCACAGGCCCTCGGCGCTGAACGCCAGCAACAAGACGCCTAGGCTGGAAGTGCCGCTGATGTAGCGAATCGGGGAGGTAGACATGTTCTGACTCCTTAACCAAAGGTCGAGGTGGCCAGTCTAAGGGGCGCCAAGGGAGTGAACACTCCGGCGCTTGCGGTCGAATTCAAGACGGGCGCGGAGCATGACGTCCTTGTTGTCGCTCCGGGTGCCGGGTCGCGTTACAGTGCTTTGCTGACGGCAATGTCGCTGATGACGTCGTCGCTCGAACCATGAATGGCGTCCAGCGCAGCTTTGGCTTCTTCTTCAGTGCCTTTTTCGAGCTGGGCAAATTCGAAGCGGCGTTCGCCGTTGAGTTTGTATTTGATGACGTACTTGGTCGTTTGGGCCACGGTCATACCTGCTTTTATTCGTGTGGGAGCGTCACTCAGCTCAGTTTCGTGCTGGAGCGACGGATGATCTTGATCGAGTGCGTCAGGGTCGGTTTGCGGGTCACGCTGATCGGACGGCGGTTGACCGTATCGATGGTGATGTTCCAGAAACCGGTGCTCGGTGCAGTAATCCGGGCCGGGAAAGTATCGAACGCACCGCCGTGGTAAGTGTGACGGCCGCCGTTCTTGAAGCTGCGGAAGTTGGCGTCGTTCATCAAGCGGATGTTGCATGTTTGGGAGCACTGGATGACGACGATGTCGTCTTCGTTGAGGTGCTCGCGCTGGTGGATAAATTTCATGAGGCGCCTCCAGAAGGGCTTTTTCTACAAAATCAAAACGATAGCATGGGCGATTGGCGCAGTTTATCAGCCCGAACAGGTTATTATCCGGTCGTCGAGGTTCGCTTTGACAATTAAAAACAGTTATTCGGAATTCTATGAGCGATAAACGCAGCGAGCCTCGGAGAAAATCAGCATTTGTGCTGTCGGAGGGTCTTTATCGGAGGTTTTGTATGAAGTGGGGTGTGTTGGCCTTGCCGTTGGCATTGGTGATGAGTGGCTGTGCGAATGTCTCGGAGATTAATGAGACGTTGCCTACCATGAACGTGATCTCAGGCAAAAAGCCCAATGAATACGCGCAATGCCTGGTCGAAAAACTGGCCGACAGTCGTGGCGCCCTGCAACTGGAGTCAACCAAGGACGGGATGCGCGTCATCGTGCCGGCGAAATTCTCATCGGCCCCGGCAGCCGTGTTCGACATCGAAGACCGTTCGGGTGGCAGTGGTATAAAGCTGCATGAGCGTATGTCCAATGTGCCGGTGCGTCCTAAAGACGTGCAGAAAGCCGCCAACGCTTGCATTTCCGGCTGATAGACTAGCCACCGTTCACACCGATGCCGTCAAAGTCATGCTTTGGCGGCATTGTCTTTTCTGGAGTCGAGCATGAAGCGAGAGCAGGTACAGGAACGCCATGCAGAGGGACTGATCTCTGCCACCCACGTCATTCAAAATCCCGCGAACCCGGGGGAATGGATCGTGTTTTTCAAGAAGAGCGCCGGGCGCAGCTATTTTCTGGTGGATGATAACGATGAGGTCGAGTCGTTTGCTCGTCTCGACGATTTGATCGAGACCGTGCGTGGTCTCGGAATCAAATTTGCGGAAATTCACATGTAGGGCAGGGCGCCCTACTTGCAGACCACCACGACACTGCGGTTCTTGAAGTTGCCGACATCGACCCCCAGGGTTTTGTCGCTTTCCTTGGTGGAAGGCGATCCGTCGGTGCCGACGATCCGGTAGCCGGTCCCCGCGCAAGAGGCATCGGCTTTTTCATAGCACGTGGCCCAGGAGTTGGCTTCGCCGGAGCAGTCGATTGCCAGGCCTTGCTCTCCGTTGTTCAGGTACATTTTCTCGGAAGTGGCGCAGCCGCTCAGGGCCAGGATTGCAATCAGGGGCAAAAATTTAGTCATGTCGTTGTCGTCGTCAGGATGATGGGGCTAAGCCTGTGACAGCGCAGGCAGCAAAAGGTTATAGCGAATGGCCACTTGTTTGTACCTGGCCACAAAAAAGCCCTGCTCAATGGCAGGGCTCAGCGAGTGCCGCAGGATATCAGTCCTGACTCTTGCCGCGTCGCTTCGGCGCGGGGGGGGTGTAGTCAAGCACCGACGCCACTTCAACCGCCATCGCTTCGCTGGGTAACGGCCCGGAAACATCTTCGCCATTGGCGGCGGTAATGTGCCACTGGCCATCTTTTCCTTTGTCGACCGTGTACCCGTTGATGATTTTTGCTACGGTCATCTATCTGTCTCGTTCACTGGTTCAAAGTCGCCATGATACCGGCAAATGCTCGCATTGGGGGACGATAAGCGTATGGTGGTCGAGTTTGTCGGCCTCTTTGAGCTACGCTGATTTGACCGCGTGAAAATGTGGATTGAACTATCCGCGGGAATATTTCTCTATGATGGCATCGGTTAGCCAGCGCGGGGCATTGTAAGGTGCACGCCGCCTGATTAGACTGCGCCGAAACTCGTACACACAGCCCTTTCAAGGACTTATATGATCAAGAAATGCTTGTTCCCAGCAGCCGGTTACGGTACTCGCTTCCTGCCAGCGACTAAAGCCATGCCCAAAGAAATGCTGCCGGTGGTAAACAAGCCACTGATCCAGTACGGCGTCGAAGAAGCACTGGACGCTGGTTTGACTGAAATCTCCATCGTCACCGGTCGCGGCAAACGCGCCCTGGAAGACCACTTCGACATCAGCTACGAGCTGGAAAACCAGATCAAGGGCACCGACAAAGAGAAGTACCTGGTCGGCATCCGCAAGCTGCTCGACAACTGCTCGTTCTCCTACACCCGCCAGACCGAAATGAAAGGCCTGGGCCACGCGATTCTGACCGGTCGCCCACTGATCGGCGACGAACCGTTCGCCGTGGTGCTGGCGGATGACTTGTGCGTCAACCTCGAAGGCGACGGCGTACTGACCCAGATGGTCAAACTGTACAAGCAGTTCCGCTGCTCGATCGTTGCCATCCAGGAAGTCGACCCGCAAGAAACTCACAAGTACGGCGTGATTGCCGGTGAGATGATCCGCGATGACATCTACCGTGTTCACAGCATGGTCGAGAAGCCAAAGCCTGAAGATGCACCGTCGAACCTGGCGATCATCGGTCGTTACATCCTGACGCCGGACATCTTCGACCTGATCGAACAAACCGAGCCAGGCAAGGGTGGTGAAATCCAGATCACCGACGCCCTGATGAAGCAAGCCCAGAACGGCTGCGTCATGGCTTACAAGTTCAAAGGCAAGCGTTTCGACTGCGGTGGCGCTGAAGGCTACATCGACGCGACCAACTTCTGCTTCGAGAACTTCTACAAGACTGGCAAGGCTTACTGATAGCGCTTGACCTGCTTGTATTGAAAAGCCACCTTCGGGTGGCTTTTTCATTTGCCGCCCCCCGATATCGCTTGCAGCGCTTGCCCAACGGACGTCTGCGGGTATGCTGGTTGCCTGCCGAGGAGATTGAAAATGGCCTACGATTTTGACCTTTATGTGATTGGCGCCGGTTCCGGCGGTGTACGGGCTGCGCGTTTCGCTGCCGGTTTTGGCGCGAAAGTGGCTGTGGCTGAAAGTCGTTACCTGGGTGGTACGTGCGTGAACGTCGGCTGCGTGCCGAAGAAATTGCTGGTCTACGGCGCGCACTTCGCCGAAGACTTCGAGCAGTCTTCGGGCTTTGGCTGGACGTTGGGTGAAGCGAAGTTTGACTGGGCGACGCTGATCGCCAACAAGGATCGCGAGATCAATCGCCTGAATGGCATTTACCGCAACTTGCTGGTCAACAGCGGTGTGACCTTGCATGAAGGCCACGCCAAGATCGTCGACCCGAACACCGTCGAAATCAATGGCGAGCGTCACACCGCTAAAAACATCCTGATTGCGACCGGTGGCTGGCCGCAGATCCCGGAGATTCCGGGGCATGAACACGCGATCAGTTCCAACCAGGCGTTCTTCCTCAAAGAGTTGCCCAAGCGCGTTCTGGTGGTGGGCGGCGGTTACATCGCTGTCGAATTCGCCGGGATCTTCCACGGGCTGGGCGCCGACACTACGTTGTTGTATCGCGGCGAGCTGTTCCTGCGCGGCTTCGACGGTGCGGTACGCAAGCATTTGCAGGAGGAGCTGACCAAGCGCGGCATGAACCTGCAATTCAACGCCGACATCGAGCGCATCGATAAACAGTCCGATGGCAGCCTGAAGGTGACGCTCAAGGATGGTCGCGAGCTGGAAGCGGATTGTGTGTTCTACGCCACCGGTCGCCGGCCGATGCTCGACAACCTCGGGCTGGAAAATACCGGCGTCAAACTCGACAAGAAAGGTTTCATCGCGGTCGATGATCAGTATCAGACTGCGGAGCCGTCGATTCTGGCGCTTGGCGATGTGATCGGCCGTGTCCAGCTGACCCCCGTCGCTTTGGCTGAGGGCATGGCCGTGGCGCGTCGCTTGTTCAAGCCTGAGCAATATCGTCCGGTGGATTACAAGATGATCCCGACCGCCGTGTTCAGCCTGCCAAACATTGGCACTGTCGGCTTGAGCGAGGAAGATGCGCGCGAAGCTGGCCACGAGGTGCAGATTTTCGAAAGCCGTTTCCGGCCGATGAAGCTGACCCTGACCGAGTGCCAGGAGCGCACGCTGATGAAGTTGGTGGTCGATGCCAAGACCGATAAGGTTTTGGGTTGCCACATGGTCGGGCCTGATGCCGGTGAGATCGTTCAGGGCTTGGCGATTGCCTTGAAGGCTGGTGCGACCAAGCGCGATTTCGACGAAACCATCGGCGTGCATCCTACTGCCGCCGAAGAGTTCGTCACCATGCGCACGCCGGTTGCCGGTTAATCGCTCTTTTCACTCTCTGATGCGTCTGGCGCTGTTGCAATGACAGCGGCCAGGCGCAGGCTTTCGTCGAGGCTCGCCCGAGTCTTGAGCAAATCGATTTCCAGCGCTTTGTTTATCTGCGACTGCTCGTCGACGCTTTGCTTGAGCGACTGACTTTCCAACAGTGCGGCACGCAAGCGTTCCTGGAGGAGGGTGCGTTCACTGTCGATGCGGTTGACCTGCTCCAGCAGTTGATCCTGGCGGCTGTGGGTGTGTTTGAGTTGCTCCTGTAGCAGCCCAAGTTCGCGTAGCGTTCCACGGTTCTCAGTGAGCAGGCGCTCGTTGTCGCGGTGCAATTGTGTGATTTCGTCCTGACGCACCAATGCGCTTTGCTGGGCCTGGCGCAATTCCATCTGAATCTGTTGCAACTGGCCTTCGTGGCGGCTCTGTTCCTGCTCGCGCTGTTCCTTGATGGCGTTGCGGTAGTGTTCCAGTGCATCGCGTGCGTGCAGGTGCTTTTCTTCCAGTGAGCGGATCTGCACATCCTTGTCTTGCAAGCGTAAATCGAAATCGGCCAGTGCCTGGTTCAATCCGGCGTTGCGGGTTTGCTCGGTCTGCAGCATGGCGCGGGTTTCGTGCAGTGCTTCGGATTCTTGAGTCAGGGCAAGGCTTTGAATTTCGTATTGCTGGTGCAGTTCAGTGTTGGCTTGCCGGGCTTCAGTCAGCTGGATTTCCAGTTCCTTCCGTTGCTGATCGAATTGCGTGCGTGCCTGGTCGATGGGTTCTTGCGCCTGCTCCTTGAGGCGCTGCGCCAGACGCGCGACCAAGCCTGCGAGCTCATCATCGATGGGTTCAGAGGGCGTTTCAGCGCGCTCGCTGCCGTCGTCCAGCTCCTTCAAATAGCGGTGAATGGTGGTTTTTGAGCCGGTATTGCCCATCTCGATCCGTACTGCATCGATGCTGGGGTTTTCGCCACGGGCAAGGATTGCCAACCGTGCCGCCTGCACCACTGCTTTGTTTACGCCGCCACGAGCCATGTCTTCTCCTACGATTTCGTACTGTGGTACATGCCACTAAAGTACGCAGTGTACCATCATCAATAAAAAGATAAAAAATGTAAGTTATTGAGGCGGGATATACTGGTATTACCCCGCGTGATACGCCGTATTACATGTTTTACTTCACCAAAGCGGTACATTTTCGAGAGATAAGCCCATGACCGATCTGGATCGCTACCTGCAAGCCGCCACCCGCGACAACACGCGTCGCAGCTACCGGGCAGCCATCGAGCATTTCGAAGTCAGTTGGGGTGGTTTCCTGCCTGCGACGAGCGACAGCGTGGCGCGTTACCTGGTGGCCCATGCGGGCGTGCTGTCGATCAATACGTTGAAGTTGCGTTTGTCAGCGCTGGCGCAGTGGCATAACAGCCAGGGATTCGCCGACCCCACCAAGTCGCCGGTGGTGCGCAAGGTCTTCAAGGGCATACGGGCGCTGCACCCGGCCCAGGAGAAACAGGCCGAGCCATTGCAGCTTCAGCATTTGGAGCAAGTGGTGGCATGGCTGGAGCAGGAGGCCAAAACCGCCAAGGCGCAAAACGATCAGCCAGGATTGCTTCGCGCCAAACGTGACACCGCGCTGATCTTGCTGGGCTTCTGGCGTGGCTTTCGCAGTGATGAATTGTGCCGCGTACAAATCGAACACGTACAGGCGATCGCCAGTTCAGGCATCACCCTCTACCTGCCCCGCAGCAAGAGTGATCGCGAAAACCTCGGCAAGACTTACCAGACCCCGGCCCTGCAGCGCCTCTGCCCGGTGAACGCCTACATTCAATGGATCACGGAAGCTGCGCTGGTCCGCGGGCCGGTGTTTCGCGGAATCGACCGCTGGGGTCACTTGAGCGAGGAGGGCTTGCACGCCAACAGCGTGATCCCTTTGTTGCGCCAGGCCTTGGAACGTGCCGGCATTTCGGCGGACCACTACACCAGCCATTCCCTGCGCCGCGGCTTTGCCAGTTGGGCCCATCAGAGTGGTTGGGATCTGAAATCGTTGATGAGTTATGTGGGTTGGAAGGATGTGAAGTCAGCCATGCGCTATGTTGAAGTCAGCCCGTTTCTCGGGATGGCGCGAGTCGCTGAAAAGCCATTGGTGAGCTAGATACCGTTTTCTTCTATTAATACTGTCCGCTAATAGCGAAAACCAATCAGCAGCATGAGCTTTGCCAATGAGCCAGGCGGCGATCGAGTGGGTAGGATTCACCCCATCAACTTCTCAACCAAACTTTTCAACCCTGACGGAGAGTCATCGATGCCTATCATCAACAGCCAAGTTAAACCGTTCAAAGCTGACGCCTTCAAAAATGGCGACTTCGTAAAAGTGTCGGACGCTGACCTGAAAGGCAAGTGGTCTGTCGTGTTCTTCTACCCAGCCGACTTCACCTTCGTTTGCCCGACCGAACTGGAAGACCTGGCTGACAACTACGACGCGTTCCAGAAACTGGGCGTCGAGATCTACAGCGTTTCCACCGACACCCATTTTGCCCACGCTGCCTGGCACAACACTTCGCCAGCCATCGGCAAAATCCAGTACACCATGATCGGCGACCCGACTCACGCCATCTCCCGCAACTTCGACGTGCTGATCGAAGACGCTGGCCTGGCTGACCGTGGCACCTTCGTGATCAACCCTGAAGGCCAGATCAAAATCGTTGAACTGAACGATGGCGGCGTTGGCCGTGACGCTTCCGAGCTGCTGCGCAAAATCAAGGCTGCCCAGTACGTCGCTGCTCACCCAGGCCAGGTTTGCCCAGCCAAGTGGAAAGAAGGCGAGGCCACTCTGGCTCCGTCCCTGGACCTGGTCGGCAAGATCTAAGTCTGTGAAAGCACTATCAGGGCGGGTTTCCGCACCTCAGTAAGCTGCAACCGCCCTCAAAAACGCCCGGGCGAGATTCGCTCGGGCGTTTTTTTTCGTCTCAAGTAAAAGGAAATCGCCCGTATGTTGGACGCCAATCTTAAAGCCCAGTTGAAATCGTACCTGGAACGGGTCACCCAGCCGATCGAGATCATTGCTTCCCTCGACGACGGTGCGAAATCCCAGGAAATGCTCGAACTCCTGAAAGACGTTGCCAGTCTTTCCAGCCAGATTACTTTGTTAGATAACGGTGACGATGCACGCAAGCCATCGTTCTCGATCAATCGCCCGGGTGCCGATATCAGCCTGCGTTTTGCCGGCATCCCGATGGGCCATGAATTCACTTCGTTGGTGCTGGCCTTGCTGCAAGTGGGCGGTCACCCTTCGAAGGCCAGTGTCGAAGTGATCGAACAGATCCGTTCGCTCAAAGGCGAGTTCAGCTTCGAGACCTACTTCTCGCTGTCCTGCCAGAACTGCCCGGACGTGGTCCAGGCGCTGAACCTGATGGCGGTACTGAACCCGAACATCCGCCACGTCGCCATCGACGGCGCGTTGTTCCAGGCCGAAGTCGATGATCGTCAGATCATGGCCGTGCCAAGCATTTACCTCAACGGCGTGAACTTCGGCCAGGGCCGCATGGGCCTGGAAGAAATCCTCGCCAAGATCGACACCAGCGGCATCGAGCGCCAGGCCGAGAAAATCAGCGCCAAGGAAGCCTTTGACGTATTGGTCGTCGGCGGTGGCCCGGCCGGTGCTTCGGCAGCGATCTACGCTGCTCGTAAAGGCATTCGCACCGGTGTGGCGGCTGAGCGTTTTGGTGGGCAGGTGCTCGACACCATGGCCATCGAGAACTTCATCTCCGTGCAGGAAACCGAAGGCCCGAAACTGGCAGTAGCGCTGGAAGAACACGTCAAGCAATACGACGTCGACATCATGAACCTGCAACGCGCCGACAAACTGGTGCCGGGCAAGAACGGTGAGTTGCACGAGGTCCATTTCGCCAGTGGCGCGACCCTGAAAGCCAGGACCGTGATCCTCGCGACCGGTGCGCGGTGGCGTGAAATGAACGTCCCGGGCGAGCAGCAATACCGCAACAAAGGCGTGGCGTACTGCCCGCACTGCGACGGTCCGCTGTTCAAAGGCAAGCGCGTGGCGGTGATTGGCGGCGGTAACTCCGGCGTCGAAGCGGCCATCGACCTGGCGGGCATCGTGTCCCACGTCACATTGCTGGAGTTTGACGTACAACTGCGCGCCGACGCGGTCTTGCAGCGCAAGTTGCACAGCCTGCCGAACGTCACTGTGATCACCAGTGCGCAAACCACTGAAGTGTTGGGCGACGGTCAGAAGGTCAATGGCCTGCGTTACAAGGATCGTCAGTCTGACGAGCTGCGTAACGTAGAGCTGGAAGGGATCTTCGTGCAGATCGGTTTGCTGCCCAACACCGATTGGCTCAAAGGCACCATCGAGCTGTCGCCTCGCGGCGAGATCATCGTCGATGCCCGTGGTGAAACGTCGATGCCGGGCGTGTTTGCTGCCGGTGACGTCACCACCGTGCCGTACAAGCAGATCGTGATTGCAGTGGGCGAGGGCGCCAAGGCTTCGCTGAGCGCATTCGATCACCTGATCCGCACCTCCGCGCCGGCTTAGACACCAACGCTGAAACACAAAACCCCATGAGCGATCATGGGGTTTTTGTGTGCGTGATACTGATCGTTCCCACGCTCTGCGTGGTAACGCCTACCGGGCTGAATTCCACACAGAGCTTGGCAGCGAATGTTTTACATCGGTGCCGGTTGGATGATCTCGACCCAGTACGCATCCGGGTCTTTGATAAAGGCCAGGCTCTTCATGCGCCCGTCGTTCAGGCGTTTCTGGAAATCGCAGCCCAGCGCTTCGAAACGTTCGCACGCCGCACGGATGTCCGGCACGGAGATGCAGATATGGCCGAAGCCGCGCGGGTCGGTGTTGCCGTTGTGGTAGGCGAAATCCGCGTCGTTTTCGGTGCCGTGGTTGTGGGTCAGTTCGAGAATGCCGGGGATCGATTTCATCCATTCGGTACGGGCGGCGGCGTCGGCCGGAATCTGGTTTTTATCAACCAGCGCCAGGAAATACAGACTGAACTCGGCTTCCGGGAAGTCGCGCTTTTCCACCAGCGAAAAACCCAGGATGCGCGTGTAGAAATCCAGGGACTTGGTGATGTCCTTGACCCGTAGCATGGTGTGGTTGAAGACGAACTTCTGGGTGGCGGTGCCAGGTTGAGCGGTCACGCCGGGGAAAGTGTTCAATTCGTGCAGGCTCATGGGCCCTCCGGAAAATAAGTGGGGCTAACGAATGGCGACAATGATACGCAAGGGCTGGGACATCACCAAACGCTAAGAGTCTGCTATTGCCTGACGGACGGGTGAGGCTCAGACTTTACGGTTCAATCCGTGAGTGCTCATTGCAATGATCCGATTCTGTAAATCGACGTGGGTCCTGATTTTCCTGTTGTCAGGTGTCGCCAGCGCTCAAGCGGATGCACCGGTGGTGACCTGGCCGAAGGGCTGGGAGGTGGAAGCCGTTCCGCAAGATGATGCCAAACCAGGGGTTTCCCGACAGCGCGCGGTGAAAGTCGACCAAGGCGGCACGCCGGTAATGGTGATGGAATTGACCATGACTCAAGTAGAAAGCGGTCATCAGGTCAATCTTGAGGGTGTGCTGCTGGAAATGCGCAAGTCGGTGCAGAAGGACTTCTTTCAAGGCGGCTATCAAAGTGTCTGCAACAAAATTCATCCGGCGACCTTGAGCCGCTTATCGGGATTGGAAACTACCTGCACGATTACGCAGAATGGTCGACATGTGCTGTCGCAAACATTGGTCGCAGCGGTGGATGCCGATAAGGCCTATGTTCTTTCCTACGCGGGGCAGGCCGAGGCTTATAAGGCAAGTGAGGATGAAATTGCGGCGGCTCGTAACAGCTTGAAACTTTAGTTGCGGGTTTGCGTGACTGCAGATTTCAGCGCGATCTGAAATCTTTAGATACCCAAACGGATTAAGCATAAAGTTTAGTCGGCAAGTAGCGAGTTGAACGACTCCCTTCGTTGCATTGAGAGGCCGGCCATAAAAAAAGCCCTGCATTGGCAGGGCTTGTTTATCACGGCGAGTGCTTAGCCTCGCAGCCAGGAATCTACGGTGGCGGCACCGTATTGTTCCTTCCAGGCTTTCAGGCCACGGTGGTTGCCGCCCTTGGTTTCAATCAGCTCACCGGTATGCGGGTTGTGATAAACCTTGACCACGCGGGCGCGACGGGTTTTAGGGGCTGCTGCCTGCAGACCGGATTTTGCCGGGTTCGGATCGAGGATGGCGATGATGTCGCGCAGGCTTTTGCCGTAGGTTTTCATCAGCCCCTGGAGCTTTTCTTCGAATTCGATTTCTTTCTTGAGCCCGGCATCATTCTTCAGCGATTCCAGCTGCTTGAGCTGTTCTTGAAGGGCCTTTTCAGCGGCACGAAATTCAGCGAGTCTGGACAAATTCATTACTCCAATAGTGTGTTTGGCTGATACCAACCGCAAACAAAGCTATAAGCCAAGAGCCTTGAAGCGACTCGGTGATAGTGGCTCACCTGCCAATCTTGCGCAGGCATGAAAAATTGTAGTAGTTAATTGGCCAAGAGTAAATCCTGTCTTTTTCTTCATGTAACTACAGTAGTCTTTTGATTCAATTTGGTGCGCTGCTTCGTTTCCTCGTCGCTTAAACCGCAGGTTAATGGTGCCTTAATGCATTAATGAATTCGGCTCCTGGCATCGGTCGACCGAACAAATAACCTTGCAGAAAGTTCACGCCGTGTGCGGCCAGATAGTCACTTTGCTCCTCGGTTTCCACGCCTTCGGCGACGATGCCCAGATCAAGCTTGGCCGACAATTCGATAATGCTGTCCAGAATGTGCCGGGAAAGCGCGTCAACGCCGATCATCGCGACAAAACTCTGATCGATTTTCAGAAAGTCCACATTGAACTGACGCAGATAACCGAGGCTTGAGTGACCTGTGCCAAAGTCATCGATAGCGATCATTACGCCCAAGGTGCGAAGCTGCTCGAACAGCAGGTGCGTAATGGCCGTTGGTTCAATCAGTTCGCGCTCGGTCAATTCCAGCACCAGGTGGATGGCCCCTGGTGCGAAGGCACTGAGAAACTCCCGGCAGTCTTCGACCAGGTCCAAGTCCTTGCAATGACTGGCGGTGATGTTGATGCCAATGTGAAATGGCCCATCGAACGAAGCAGCGGCAGGCGCCAACAGCGCCGCGGTGTGTCGCATCAACGAGCGGGTCATTGGCACGATCAACCCGGAATGCTCGGCAAAAGGAATGAACAGGTCCGGGCGTACCAGGCCTTCCTTCGGGTGATTCCAGCGCATCAACACCTCGGCGCCGGACCAGGTTTTAGTATCGCCATGCACCACGGGCTGAAAGTACGGAACAAACTCACCTGCCTCCAGCGCACGCTGCATTTCATGGCTGGGGGACGACGAGCGTTTTTGCAGGACATGTCCGATTGCGCCCGAGACCACGCCGAAGAAGATCAGCAAACTGAACAGCGGTGGGTACTCGCTGTTCATGTAGCGCCAGGTTTCACCCTCGGGGAAACCGGCTGCGACCGTAAAGCCATAACGCGTGGACGTCAGTTTGCTTTCGGCTACGGGCGGGACGGGAAGGGCGACATCGTGAACCTTGCCGTCGGCGGATATCCAGTTGGGACCGACTTGCAGCAATAGGATCGTCTTGCGACCAATCATGCGCAGCACGTTGCTCAGGTGATAACCGTCCAGCGTACTTAAAGCGCCCTGTTTTCCTTCGCCCAGTCGATACACCAGTATCGCAGTGTCAGGCGTGACCATGTTGCCTTTCATCAGTAGCAACCGGCCTTTGGAGTAGTCGCCGGCACTGAGCTTTTCGTGGTAGTCACCGAACAAAGAACTGCAATAAATGCTGTCGTCCCACACCAGATTCGTCGCGCGCACGAATGGACCGCGGGTGACCTGTTCACGCAGGGCCAATTTGACGTCTTTGCAGCTTTGGCCGGCCAGCGGCAGCAGTTCTCGTGCCGCCTGGGCGTTACGGTCGAGCATCAGTTCGAATTGGCGGATGGCTTCTTCGGCCGTCAGCTCGGTGCTCTGCTTGAGCGCACGCTCGGCCTGCATATAGAGAATGACAACCCCCAACAGCACCGGGAGTACCCCGCTCAAAACGGTTACAGCCATTCGTTTGCCGCGTTTGTGGGTCTTGGCGTTTAGTGGCATTCACAAAGCCTGTGACGAAGGGATACGGCTCTCAAATGCAGGGAGGACAACGGCACGCCTCCCAAAAAAGAGTTCAGGTATTGGGCATGATAGATGGCTGTCGGTACTTATGCCGGTCAACGATAGTCAAGGTTTGAAGCCATTTGGATAAACGCCAGCGTTGCGGGCGACGACTGACGCTGGTCGAGCACCGCCAGACCTACCTGCCGATTGACGGATGGAGACAGCGGTTTTTTCACGTAGCGGCTGTCGTTGTCGTCGGGCAACGATCCTTCGGCGACCACGGTCACGGCATCGCCTCGGCCTACGGTGTCGAGGGTGCTGAGCAGCTGCGAGCAGCGATAACGGATGTTCGGTGTCAGCCGGGCAGCCGTGAACAGCCGTGAAACCAGCTCCGAAGACCCGGCTTCGGTCAGCACGAACGGGTCGTGACACAAGTCGCTCAAACTCAGGCTGTCGCGACCGGTCAGCGGGTGATCGGAGGGCAACAGCGCGACCATCCGGTCTTCGATCAGCCTGAAGGTATCGAAGCGATCTTCGGGCAGCACCACGAAACCGATATCGATTCGTCGTTCTTCCAGCCACTGGATAATCTGCCGGTCCGGACCTTCGTCGATGTGCACTTCGATACCGGGGTGAGCGGCGCGGTAGTGCGCCAGGATCTGTGGCAGCAGTTTGATCGATGAGGTGGGGCCGAACGAGCCGATGCGCAGGGTGCCGCGCTTCATCCCGCGAGCGTCGGCGGCTTCCTGGCGCAAGGTGTTGGCCAACCCGAGCATGGCCCGGGCGCGCGACAAGAGC
The DNA here is from genome assembly GCF_029959925.1 of Pseudomonas sp. PS02303. Classification (NCBI taxonomy): domain Bacteria; kingdom Pseudomonadati; phylum Pseudomonadota; class Gammaproteobacteria; order Pseudomonadales; family Pseudomonadaceae; genus Pseudomonas; species Pseudomonas sp. PS02303. The sequence continues at coordinate 6,760 of NZ_JASCOM010000002.1, read as the reverse complement.
TGTAGGCCGATGTCGCTCGGCTCGACTTGGGACTGGTGGCGCCGGAACAACTCGACACCCAATTCCTGTTCCAGCGACTTCAAGGCATGCGACACCGCCGATTGGGAGATCCCCAGCCGATTGGCCGCCGCCGTGAACCCGCGCAGTTCGGCGACCAGCGAAAAAATCTCGAGTTGTGTCAAGGTCATGAGTCTTTACTCATTTTACGATGATCATGCATTAGTCAAATGATACGTCATCTTCCCTGACTGAAGTCCTTGCACCTCATGAATGCTTACGCGCAAACAACCTCATCGGATGTGCCGGTTTATTTGAAACTCGCCGCCGTCACCATGATTTGGGGCGGGACGTTCGTGGCTGGCCGGTTTCTCGCGGACAGCCTCAGTCCATTGTTCGCCGCCAGCCTCAGATTCCTCCTGGCCAGCGTGGCATTGCTGCTGTTTTTGCTGCTGGCCCGCGTACCACTGGCGAAGCCGAGCCCCAGGCAGTGGCTGCAACTCGCCCTACTGGGGTTCTTCGGCATCTTCTTCTACAACCTGTGCTTCTTTTATGGACTGCATTACATCAATGCATCGCGTGCGTCATTGATTGTGGCGCTGAATCCCGCCGTGATCGGACTGGCGTCGTGGCTGCTGTTCAAGGAGCGCTTGAGTCGGGCGAAGGTTATCGGGATCGCGATCTGTATCGCCGGGGCGAGTCTGGTGATCGTCAGTCGCAACCCGCAGTTACTGGTCGACAACGCCGACGCGTGGATCGGTGACCTGCTGATTTTCGGCTGCGTGCTCGGCTGGGGGATTTACTCGCTGTTCTCCAAAGAACTGAACCACTCGCTGGGGCCGGTGCAGACGGTGGCGTATTCGATTCTGCTCGGCACCCTGATGCTGTGGGTGGCAAGTGCGATACGGGGTGAACTGAGTGTTAGCGCGCTCATGAGCCTCGGTCCGCAGCAATGGATGAGCCTGATGTACCTGGGTGTATTGGGCTCGGCGCTGGCCTACATCGGCTATTACGATGGCATTCGCCAAATCGGCGCGACACGTTCGGGGGTGTTCATTGCCCTGAATCCGCTGACGGCGGTGATCCTCGGCGCGTTACTGTTGGGCGAGCAGTTGACGCTGACGATGTGCCTGGGAGGCGGGCTGATTCTCGCGGGGATTTTCCTGTGCAACAAACCCCTTGCGCGAGCAGGGAAAAAGGGGATTTGATACAGAAGGCGGACAAACCTATTTACGCTGTGTAGAATCGGGTTACGCATACAATAATAATCGTCTTCTGCCAGCAGAAGCCTCGCCCGCATCAGCCTTGGGTCGACAATGAAAAGTTTTGGGTTTCAATTGATCTACGGTGACTTCCTCGCCCGCAGCGTGCGGGGCATCTCCTGCGCGCCACCCGCCGGCTTCAGCATTCTTAGCAACTAACGTTCCGTTAATTCTAAAAAATGATGAGGCGCCAAAATGGCAGATTTATACGAAAACCCAATGGGCCTGATGGGCTTTGAGTTCATCGAGTTCGCATCGCCGACTCCGAACACCCTGGAGCCGATCTTCGAGATCATGGGCTTCACCAAGGTCGCGACCCATCGCTCCAAAGACGTGCACCTGTATCGCCAGGGCCAGATCAACCTGATCCTCAACAACGAACCGCACAGCGTTGCTTCGTACTTCGCGGCCGAGCACGGCCCGTCGGTGTGCGGTATGGCGTTCCGCGTCAAGGATTCGCAACTGGCCTACAAGCGCGCGCTGGAAATCGGCGCCCAGCCCATCCACATCGAAACCGGGCCGATGGAACTGAACCTGCCGGCGATCAAAGGCATTGGCGGCGCGCCGCTGTACCTGATCGACCGTTTTGGTGAAGGCAGCTCGATCTACGACATCGACTTCGTGTTCATCGAAGGTGTTGACCGCAACCCGGTCGGCGCCGGTCTGAAAATCATCGATCACCTGACCCACAACGTGTATCGCGGTCGCATGGCGTATTGGGCCAACTTCTACGAGAAGCTGTTCAACTTCCGTGAGATCCGTTACTTCGACATCAAGGGCGAATACACCGGCCTGACCTCCAAGGCCATGACCGCGCCGGACGGCATGATCCGCATCCCGCTGAACGAAGAATCGTCCAAGGGCGCCGGGCAGATCGAAGAGTTCCTGATGCAGTTCAACGGTGAGGGCATCCAGCACGTGGCCTTCCTCAGCGATGATCTGATCAAGACCTGGGATCACCTGAAAAGCATCGGCATGCGCTTCATGACCGCGCCACCGGAAACCTACTACGAAATGCTCGAAGGCCGCCTGCCGAACCACGGTGAGCCGGTCGATCAGCTACAATCGCGTGGGATCCTGCTGGACGGTTCGTCCGAGTCGGGCGACAAGCGTCTGTTGCTGCAGATTTTCTCGGAAACCCTGATGGGGCCGGTGTTCTTCGAATTCATCCAGCGTAAAGGCGACGACGGTTTCGGCGAAGGCAACTTCAAGGCACTGTTCGAATCGATCGAGCGTGATCAGGTTCGCCGCGGTGTACTCGCCACCGATTAAGCCGCTTCACCGCTAAAACTGTAGGAGTGAGTCTGCTCGCGATAGCGTCGTCAAATTCAACATCATTGTTGACTGAAAGATAGCTATCGCGAGCAGGCTCATTCCTGCATTTGGTTTTGTGTAGGGCTTAAGGTTTGCGATGCCGAACCAGGTGCTTGAACCCTTCAAACACCAGCACTACCACCGCCAGCCAGATCGGAATATAAGTCAACCATTCCCCGGGCTTGATGCTTTCCCCAAGCAGCAACGCAACGCCCAGCAGCAACACCGGTTCTACATAACTCAACAGCCCGAACAGACTGAACGGCAACAACCGGCTGGCGATGATGTAGACCACCAGCGCCGACGCGCTGATCACTCCGAGTATCGGGATTAGCAGCGACAACCACGGGTGTTGATCAAACACGCCGAAACCCTGTTCGCCACTCTGCACGAACCAGAACGCCACCGGCAGCGTCAACGCCATGTCCAGCCATAAACCGCCAAGGTTGTCGGCGGCCAGGCGCTTGCGCAGGATGAAATACAAGGGATAGCCGATGCAGACCAGCAAGGTTGCCCAGGAAAAACCACCGACCTGATACACCTCGTTGATCACCCCAAGGCAGGCCAGCACCACGGCGATTTTTTGCAGATACGAGAGGCGCTCGCCATAGGCGATCCGCCCGGTCAGGACCATGGTCAGCGGCAACAGGAAATAGCCGAGCGACACATCCAGGCTGTAGCCGTTGAGCGGCGCCCACATGAACAGCCAAAGCTGCACGCCGAGCAGGGCAGAGGAGGCGATCAGGCCGGCGATCAGTTTGCGATTCCCGGCGATGCGCCGAAAAATCTCGACCACGCGTTTCCATTCGCCGGACACCATCATGAACACGGTCATGCACGGCACGGTCAGCAGCATGCGCCAGCCGAAAATCTCCACGCCGCTCAAGGGGGTGAGCAGCGAGGTGTAGTAATACATGACGGCAAACAGCACCGAGGCCGAGACCGATAAAGCGATACCTTTAGACAAACTGCCCTCGCGAGGTTGAACGTGAAACGGGCGCAGAGGATACGTGGTTTTCACGTTCAGTATTGACCAACATCGATCGAGTGCGAGAGCGGCGCTTCGGTCCTAGCTCAGAAGGCGAATCGGCTCACCCGCCGACCACGCTTGAATGTCCTCGATCATTTGCGAAAAGAACTGATGGTAGTTCTGTTGGCTGACGTACCCGACATGCGGCGTTGCCAACACGTTGTCCAGCGTTCTGAACGGATGATTCACCGGCAATGGCTCGATGTCGAACACATCCAGTGCCGCCCCCGCGAGTCGATTCTTTTGCAAGGCCTTGATCAGCGCAGCCTCATCGACAATCGGTCCGCGGGCGGTGTTGACCAGCAGCGCCGAGGGTTTCATCCAGTCCAGCGCCTGGGCGTCGACCAATCCCCGGCTGCGATCACTGAGCACCAGATGAACTGACAGCACATCGGCCTGCTCGAACAGTTCCTGCTTGCTAACATAGGTCACGCCCACTTCAGCGGCACGTTCGGCCGTGAGGTTTTCGCTCCACGCGATCACCCGCATCCCGAACACCTGACCGAACTGCGCGACCCGTTGGCCGATGCTGCCAAGGCCGAGGATCGCCAGTGTCTTGCCGTGCAAGTCGCCGCCCAGGCCTTGCTGCCATTTCCCGGCGCGCAAGGCATTGGCTTCGGCCACGAGATTGCGGGTCGCGGCCATTATCAACGCCCAGGTCAGTTCTGGAGCGGCGTGTTTGTAGCTGTCGGTGCCACTGACCTGGATACCCAGTGCCGCAGCGGCCTTGAGATCCAGCGCAGCATTACGCATACCACCGGTGACCAGCAGCTTGAGTGTCGGCAATTGGCGCAGAAGATCTTCATCGAAGCGGGTGCGTTCGCGCATTACGCAGATCACTTCGAATTTACCCAGACGCTCCGCCAGGGTTGCGTTGTCGGCGGGGTAATCATGGATGAAACTCACCTCGCCGAGGCTGTCCAGCACTGACCAGTCGACCACGTCACGGGCCACGTCCTGCCAATCATCGATCACCGCAATCTGCACCGCCATCAGCCTTACCTCATTAACGCACGGGATTGGTTTTGTTCAGCCAGTCGAGCAATGCCTGGTGGAATTTCGCCGGTTCTTCCATCTGCGGCGCGTGGCCCATGCCGGGGAATTCAACCAGTGTGGACTGCGGAATCAACTTTGCCACTTGCTTGCCGAGCACGTCGTAATGACCGAGCCTGGCCTTGACCTCCGGGGAGGCAATGTCACTGCCGATGGCCGTGGTGTCGGACGTGCCGATCAGCAACAGCGTCGGCATCTTCAGGTCCTTGAACTCGTAGTACACCGGCTGGGTGAAGATCATGTCGTAGATCAACGCCGAGTTCCAGGCCACCTGCGTGTGCCCCGGGCCTTTGTTCAAGCCGGCAAGCATATCGACCCAGCGATCGAATTCAGGCTTCCAGCGGCCACCGTAATAGGTGTTGCGTTCATAGGTGCGGATGCCGTCGGCGCTGAGCTTGAGTTCGCGCTCGTACCACTGATCGACGGTGCGATAGGGCACGCCAAGGGCTTTCCAGTCTTCCAGGCCAATGGGATTGACCAGCGCCAGTTGCTCGACCTGATCGGGGTATTGCAACGCATAGCGTGTGGCGAGCATGCCGCCGGTGGAGTGCCCGAGTACGCTGGACTTCTGGATGCCAAGCGCTTTGAGCAGTTGCTGGGTATTGGTCGCCAGTTGCTGGAATGTGTACTGATAGTTGTCCGGTTTACTGGAGGTGCAGAAACCGATCTGGTCCGGCGCAATCACCCGGTAACCGGCTTCGCTCAGGGCTTTGATCGAACTGTCCCAAGTGGCGCCGCAGAAGTTTTTGCCATGCATCAACACCACGCTGCGCCCGTTGGCCTTGCCGTGGGCGGCGACGTCCATGTAACCCATCTGCAAGGATTTGCCTTGGGACTCGAACGAGAAGTGCTTGACCGTATACGGGTACTCGAACCCTTGCAGTTCCGGCCCGTATTCCGGGCCTTCGGCGTGAGCGAGAACAGGCAGTGCAGCGGTCAGAAACAGGCCGGGCAGCCAACGGGAGAGGGGAAGGGACATGGGTGAACTCCATAGAAAACCCGCCGATGCTGGATCGGCATGATTAGGGCGACATTAAAGACAGGCAATCGCCGCCGCCGATCGTTCAACCGATCCAGCCGAGCGTGGCCAGGGCCAGCACGCCATAACGAGCACCTTTGGCGAGCGTCACGATCAGCAGGAACCGCCCAAGCGGCTCGCGCATGACGCCGGCCACCAACGTCAGCGGGTCACCGATGATTGGCACCCAACTCAGCAGCAATGACCAATGACCATAGCGTTGATATTGTTTTCGGGCCTGTTCCAGATGGCGCGGGCTGACCGGAAACCAGCGCCGGTCGCGAAACCGCTCGATGCGACAGCCGAGCCACCAATTCACCACCGAACCGAGGACATTACCCAGCGTCGCGACGGCCAGCAGCAACCATAGCCAATACTGTTCGCTGAGCAACAGCCCCACGAGCAGCGCTTCGGACTGCAACGGCAGCAAGGTCGCGGCACCGAACGCCGCGAAGAACAGCCCGATGTAGGCGCCACCCATCAATGGGCCGGGTAGTCCGCCACCACCACATCAGTGCCGTCCTTTTTCAGGCCGATCACTTGATAGGCATCGCTCATGCCGTCCATTTCCATGCCCGGCGAACCCATAGGCATGCCCGGTGCCGCAACACCCAGCAGGTCATTGCGTTTGCTCAAGGCCAGGACTTGATCCGCAGGCACATGGCCTTCGACGAATTTGCCGTTGATCAGGCCGGTGTGGCAGGACGCCAGGCGTGGAGGCACGCCGTGCTGCTGCTTGAATTCGCTCATGTTGGATTCGACGTGGTCTTCAACCTTGAAGCCGTTGGCCTCGAGGTGGCTGATCCATTTTTTGCAGCAGCCGCAGTTGGCGTCACGGTGGACTTCGATCGGGACCAGGTCGGCGGCCTGGGCCATGGAGGAGATAAAAAGGGCGCTCAGGGCGACCAGACGCAGGTGGATTCGCATGGGGGATATCGTCTCGGGTTGCGGCCAAAAAAGATGCATTTTGACCATTTTTTGCCGGGAAGAGATACGAGGTTGTTTCGAAGTAATACAGGTACGCCAAGCTGTCGTGGGGGGGGGGGGGGGGGGGGGGGGGGGGGGGGGGGGGGGCGGGGCGGGGGG